>CANCEU010000012.1 GCA_947375185.1 Chitinophagaceae bacterium | reverse complement strand
ACTACCAGTTAGCTAAAACTGTAATTCCACCTTTTACTACGTCTCCTATTTTACAATTAATTTTTGCATCTAATGGAAGCAACAAGTCAACCCTGCTGCCAAATTTAATAAATCCATATTCGGCAGTTTGATCAAATTGAGTGCCGACTGTTGCATAATTACAAATACGGCGCGCTAAAGCACCTGCAATTTGCTTTAATAATATACTGCCCTTTTCGTTTTCAATTACTACAGACCATCTTTCATTATCAGTAGATGACTTTGGATGCCATGCAACCAAAAACTTTCCTGGGTGATATTGATTATATATGATATTCCCGGCAATAGGCGTGCGGTTCACATGCACATTTGCAGGACTCATAAATACGCTAACTTGAATTCTTCTCTCTTTATAATATTCATCTGGCTCCACCTCCTCAATCACAACCACTTTCCCATCAGCTGGAGATACAATCGCAGAATTGTCTTTTGTCCAATTTCTGCTTGGCATTCTAAAAAAGGAAACAATAAAAAGAAACAATCCTAGCGTTACCACGAATACAACCCAAGATGCAATTGAACTTATTGGAAACAAGTAAGAAAAATTGGCGATATTCATTGCCCCAACCACTAATGCAGTTAAAGCGATAGTTGCAGTACCCTCTTTGTGAATTGTCATACTCATAATTTAAAGCGCAAAGGTAAACTTTCTAGTAGAAAATCTGAAGTAATAACCAAACAAATGGTGTAGCCAATAAAATAGAGTCAAAACGGTCTAAAAAACCACCATGACCAGGCATCATGGAACCACTATCCTTTACACCTGCTAGTCTTTTTAACTTACTTTCCATTAAATCCCCATAATTCCCCGCAACGGCAGCTATTAAACATACCATAAATACAAAGCTTAAACTTAAATCTGGTAAAAAATGTTGAGTTGTTTTGCTAACCAACATAACCGCTAAAATAACGCCTCCAATAGTACCTTCCCAAGTTTTGTTTGGAGAAATAGAAGATAAAGGATGTCTTCCAATCATGGAACCTACTAAGTATGCCATGGTATCATTCACCCAAACTGAAACGATAATTAAAAGTGGGATATATAGATTTGCGTTTTGATAGTAAGTAGAAGTAGGCAAACTCCTAATTTGATAAAATAAAGACAAGCCCATAGGAATATAAATAAGTCCCACAACACTAATTGCAAAATTCTGTAAATTAAATTTATTGGACAAAACATCTGCAAGTACAATGATTAATGCAATGGCAGGCACTACAAATTTTCCAACAATTTTAAAAATTGCGGGATCTAATATAATAATCCTTTGTGAGAGTGTAAACATAATAGCTACCCCTAACAACAACAATCCCCATTTGTGTATGCTCGATTTATTATTGTACGCTGGCGATATAAGTCCTAATAATTTTTGATACTCATATAAACATCCAGTTGCGATGACTACAAATAAGGAGAAAAAAGACCAATTATTCCAAATTAACCCAGCCACCATAACAATCACAAAAACGATTGCCGATAAGGCTCTTACTCTAAAAACAGAAAAATTAAATGCCATAACTAATTTAAATTTTATTGAATATACAACTAAGCTTCCAATGTGTCTAATTCTAAAGATTTCAATATCTCAGTAGCAACTGAATTAAATTCGGCTGGAATATACACTTCGGCCTCGCCTAAAAAAACATAAGCTGAATCTTTACGATCCAACAATTTTGCAGGCACATCATGTTGATTGAGAATATCTGCAATCATGGAAGCAGTCGCCAACTGACTACTCGAATATATTTTTATCCAATCTTTCATAATTTGAATCTCTTTTAATTTGATTTAATAAAAACATCGCAAGTCCAATCGCAAAAATACCCCAGTACATAGGAATACTTTCATCCATTGCTTTTTCTATTTGCTCCTGATTACCGCGTACTGAATACAAAGCAATCACTGCAATTCCATTATTTATAAAATGTAATAAAATAGATAACCAAATGGAACCACCATACTCATAAATGAATCCCAAAAGTATACCCAACAACATTCTTGACAAAAATCCATAATAAGAAAAGTGAAATGCACTAAATATAATGGCAGTTATTACAATGGCCAATACCGGCTTTCCCGACCAATCCTTTACTGTTTTTTGCAAAGCTCCTCTAAAATATAATTCTTCTACAAAAGCGGGTATCAATGCAACTGCGAAAATTGTAAAAACCAAATCTCCAATTGAATTCATCTTTGTCATGGCCATCATTGCCTGCTTATAAGTATGCTCTAAATCTGTTGCCCAAGTTTTAAAATTAGCAGGCACTGGAATTTTTTCTGTTAAACTTGCAGCTGCACCACTCAAAATAAGTCCAACGAACGACAACAACAAAACCCAATAAATCAACTTGTTTGACTTGATTGGATTAAAACCCATGTTTTTTGCAATACGTCCACTTGTAAAAAAAGCGATTGCGAAACTAGGCGCTAAAAAAGCGACAATAGATGCAAAAGCATTCGCAAACAGCGCAATATGCGCATTTTTTGAATCTAATAAAGCTATTTGTGTGTCTGCAAAACTTATATGCAAATAACCCGATACGATTAAAAAAGTGATTAAACCACCTAATATTAAACTAATGCCTGTCACGCCTAATAAAAGGACGAAGCGCATAACGGGGCTCATGTGATATAGACTTCTATTTTCAGCACTCATCTAAATAAAATTTATTGGTACATTTGCACCAGCATCAATTAGATGCAAGATAATGAATTCATATGGTTTCTATAGGCAATATACAATTACCCGATTTTCCCTTATTACTCGCTCCAATGGAGGATGTAAGCGATCCCCCGTTTAGAGCAGTGTGTAAAGACAATGGGGCCGACTTAATGTACACCGAATTCATTAGCAGTGAAGGTCTCATTAGAGATGCGATTAAGAGTAAACAAAAATTAGACATCTACGATTATGAACGCCCAATTGGCATTCAAATTTTTGGAGGTGATGAAGAAGCACTTGCGCTTTGTACAAAAATTGTAGATACCGTTAATCCCGATTTAATTGATATCAATTTTGGGTGTCCTGTAAAAAAAGTCGCCATGAAAGGTGCAGGCGCTGGCGTATTAAAAGACTTGGATTTAATGGTACGTCTAACAGAGGCGGTGGTAAAAAGTACCAACTTACCTGTTACAGTGAAAACAAGATTGGGCTGGGACGAAAACAGTAAAAATATTCGCGAAGTAGCAGTACGCTTACAAGATGTTGGAATTAAAGCATTGGCTATTCATGGTCGTACCCGTATGCAAATGTATAAGGGCGAAGCTGATTGGACTATGATTGGTGAAGTGAAAAACGATCCACGTATTACCATTCCTATTTTTGGAAACGGGGACATCAACTCTCCTGAAAAAGCAGTGGAATATAAAAATAAATATGGTGTAGATGGCATTATGATTGGACGCGCTGCCATTGGCTATCCATGGATTTTTAGAGAAATTAAACACTTTGTAGAAACAGGCACCAAACGAGCTGATCCAACAATTGAAGAAAGAGTGGAAGTAGCCAGAAAACATTTACAAAAATCATTAGCGTGGAAAGGGCCTATTGCTGGTATTAATGAAATGCGCAGACATTATGCAAACTACTTGAAAGGACTACCTAGCATTAAAGATTATCGTGCTAAATTAGTACGCATCACTGACCCTGCTGAAATTGAAGCTGTGCTAGATGAAATAAAAGAACAATACAAAGGCATGGTGATTGAGTCAGGTAAAATTGTGTTAGAAAATTACCACGAGCATTGTCCTATCAATTAATTGGTAATATTTATTGTAATCCAATTGCATCAATTACTTCGGTAGCCAAAGGATCCACAGTCATTGGAAAATAATGTGTAAGTACTCCATTTTCATTTACTAAATACTTGCAAAAGTTCCAAGCTGGTTCTTGATGACACCATCCATTTATTGTCATATCTGACAACCATTTGTGCACTTCATTTTGATCATGCCCCTTTATAACGCTTGACTTTTCCATTAGTGGAAAACTAACGCCATAATTCTTTTTACAGAAGTCTACAATTTTAGCATTATCGGCAGCTTCTTGTTCTTTAAAGTCATTGGAAGGAAATCCAACAATCACTAATTTATCTCTAAATTGAATTGATAATTTTTCAAGTGCTTCGTACTGTGCTGTAAATCCGCAATTACTCGCCGTATTCACGATTAATACTTTTTTACCTTTTAAATCCGAGAAATTAAATTCATTTCCATTAATATCCTTTGTATGTAAAGTATAAAAAGACACCAAGGGTACAGCATTGTCTTTGTTAGTTTGAATTTGTTTTTTTCCTGCTGCTTTACTACTCCACATAATAGCGGGGTACATTGTTTTTAAAATAGACTGCCTATATGACATTCCAGTTTTTTTCATTAGCAAAGTAGCTGTAACCAAAACACCTAGGGCGATGGCGATCTTTATCATGATAGATTTTTTATTTTTCAAACCAGATCCAATATTTATTTTCAAATGATGATTACAATACTACCCTATTAATCGTTTCAATAACCATCCCTTTCCTTTATATGGTGGATATTTGAAACTAGGATCAATGAATGTTGGTGTTTTCAATACTGATTTTGTATGTGTGAAAGTATCAAAACTTGTTTTACCATGATAAGCACCAATTCCACTAAAGCCTCGGCCACCAAATGGTAAATTATGATTCGTAATATGCATTGTTGCATTATTGATACAAGCCCCTCCCGATGGAACATTAGTTAACCAAAACTGTTCGTCGGCTTTATTTTCAGTAAACACATAAAATGCCAAGGGGTTTGGATTTTGTTGAATTACTGCCAATGCTTCCTCATTTGATTGATAGGTAATGATAGGAAGTATTGGGCCAAAAATTTCATCCTTCATAATATTAGCATCCGCATGAATGCCTGTCATAATAGTAGGCTCAATAAATAAGCTTTCTTTATCTGATTTACCTCCATATACAATTTCTCCTTCAGATAAATAAGCGTTTAAACGCAACCATTGTTTTTCATTAATTATTTTTCCATAATGTTCCGATGAAGCAGCATTCACTCCATAAAATTGTTGAATTGCTTTAATCAACTCATTTATAAAATCATCTTTCAATTCAGTAGGCACCAACACATAATCGGGTGCAATACACATTTGACCCGCATTTGAAAATTTAGGACTAGCTAAACGACGAGCAGCTACTTTTAAATTTGCATCAGATGTAATAACAGCAGGACTTTTACCACCTAACTCTAATGTTACTGGCACCAATTGTTCAGCAGCATATTTATAAATAATTTTCCCTACAGCTGTACTTCCTGTATAAAAAATATGATCAAATCTATTTTCGGTTAATAATGGTGGCAATATAGTAGCACCCTCGCCTTCGAGGTACAAAATATAATTGTCAGGAAACAAGGAGTCAATAATTTTCCCCATCACCTTAGCTGTAGCCGGCGCAAATTCACTTGGCTTTAGCACTACGCAATTCCCCCCTGCAATGGCACCAATGAGTGGTGTAAACAACAACTGAAACGGATAGTTCCAAGGTGCAATAATACATACCACCCCCAATGGTTCCTGTATGGTATAACTTGAGGAAGGCTGATTGACCATATTGGTTGAAACCGTATTAGGCTGCATCCAGGACTTTAAATGGTCGATGGTGTCATTTAATTCGCTTAAGAAAAATCCAACCTCTGTAGCCCAAGCATCCTCATCTGATTTTTTTAGGTCTGTAAAAAGTGATTGATAAAGTGCATTTTCGTATTCTAGAACCACTTTTTTAAGCCTATTAAGCTGATTTAACCTAAAATCATAGGATTGGGTAGCCCCCGATAAAAAATAAGTGCGTAGATTTTGTATAGATGCTTGCATACAATCAGGTATTATAAATTACAATTTAAGCTTTAATAACGAAAGCAATGAGGGATTTGTTCACTCATCAAAATAATTCTCTTTTTTCAGGATTTTTTAATAATTTAACGGAACGATTATTAAAACGAATTCAAACGATTTTAAACCACACAATTAACGATTGCTATGTCTAAGAAAAAAACAGATAACTCTAGGAGGGATTTCATCCGAAATTCAGCATTAGCCCTTGGCGGATTTTATATTATGCCAAGACACGTACTAGGCGGTAAAGGATTTACTGCACCTAGTGATAAATTACAAATTGCAGGTATTGGTGCCGGCGGAAAAGGCGAAAGTGATTTGTTCGCATTTTACAATAGCGGAAAGGCAGATATCGCATTTTTATGTGATGTGGATGAACGTCAAACAGCAATGAGTCGTAAACGTTATCCAAACGCTAAAGTATATAAAGATTATAGAGAAATGTTAGAAAAAGAACATAAGCATATTGATGCTTGTTCAGTTTCTACACCAGATCATATGCATGCAGTACAAGCAATGGCAGCAATGCAATTACATAAACATGTATATGTTCAAAAGCCAATGGCACATGACATTTACGAAGCAAGAATGATGACTAAGGCCGCACATGATTATAATGTAGTGACTCAAATGGGTAACCAAGGTTCATCAGGTGATGGAGTACGCATGTTACAAGATTGGTACAATGCTGGATTGATTGGCGATGTACATACAATATACTGTTATACTGATAGACCAGTATGGCCACAAGGTGTAATTCGTCCTGCTACTGCAAATGAAATTCCAAAAGAATTGGATTTTAATTTATGGTTAGGTACGGCTCCTGAAAAAAGTTATTTCACTGACTTATTGCCATTTAATTGGAGAGGATGGTGGGATTACGGAACCGGCGCGTTAGGGGATATGGCATGTCATATTATGGCACCAGCTTTTGCTGTATTAGGATTAGGTTATCCAGTAGCCGCAGAATGTAGTGTTGCAACTCGTTATACTGCACCTTGGCAAAGAGTGTATTCCCCTGATAGTCCACCTGCATCTTCTCATATCATTTTAACTTTCAAAGGTCAAAATGGTAAGCCAGATGTAAAATTACATTGGATGGATGGCGGAATTCAACCTGAGCGTCCAGCTGAATTAGGACCTAATGAAGTAATGGGTGATGGTGGAAATGGCGTGATATTTGAAGGTACAAAAGGAAAAATGATGGCGGGTACTTATGGAGTAAATCCACAATTGTTGCCTACAAATTTAACGGCTCAAACGAAAGTTGCTCCGTCTGTTGATCGCGTAAAAGGTGGCGCCGAAGGACACTACTCTGCATGGGTAGAAGCTTGTATCGCCGGCCCTGGTAGCAAGGAAGCAAAAACTTTAAGTTCTCATTTTGATATTGCAGGACCTTTAACAGAATCTGTATTAATGGGAAATTTGGCAATCAGAAGTTATGACTATAAAGGAACCGATAAGAAAGGATTAACAACTTATCCGGGTCGCAATATTCAATTAACTTGGGATGGTCCAAATATGAAAATCACCAACTTTGAACCAGCCAATCAGTTTGTTAAACGAACTTATCGTGCAGGCTGGAGCTTGGGTGTTTAATTCAATTTCTAAAAATAAATTTCAAAATCCCCTCGAAACATCGAGGGGATTTTTTTTGCTTAACTTCACATAGTTTTAATAAGGCTCAAATTTAAATAAGAGAGAAGCGCAATTAATAATTTTAAAAGTGAAAAGAAAATGAACAATAATTTAAGAGATCAATTTTTATTAAGAAAAGATATTAATTTTTTAAACTTTGGATCGTTTGGGGCAACGCCAAAACCCGTATTTGATTATTACCAACAATGGCAAAAGGTATTGGAAGCAGAACCCGTTCAATTTATTGCTTTTGATGGTGTAGAATATTTATCTACTTCGCGCGCAGCATTGGCAAAATTTGTACATGTTGACGATAAAGACGATTTAGTATATATAACCAACCCTAGCTTTGCTGTAAATATTATTGCAAAATCATTTCCTTTGGAAGAAGGGGATGAAATTTTAGCTACTGATATTGAATATGGTGCTTGTGATAGAACCTGGGATTATTATTGCAATCAAAAGAAAGCAATTTATAAAAGACAACATATAAGTTTACCAATCACAACTAAGGAGCAATTTATTGAAGACTTTTTTAAAGGACTTACTTCAAAAACTAAAGCTATTTTTATTAGTCATATCACAAGTGCAACTGCATTAATATTTCCCGTAAAAGAAATTTGTGAAATTGCAAAGTCTAAAGGATTAATCACCATTGTAGATGGCGCACATGCCCCTGCGCATATTGATTTAAAAATTAATGAACTTGCTGTAGACTTTTATGTAGCTGCATGCCACAAATGGATGATGGCACCAAAAGGCGCCAGCTTTTTATATGCACACAAAAGCGTGCAACATTTATGTGAGCCATTGGTAATTAGCTGGGGGTATAAAGCTGCCAAGCCTTCTGATTCGCAATTTTTAGACTACCACCAAATGATTGGCACTAGGGACTTTTCAGCCTTCTTAGCAGTAACCATGAGTATCATTTTTATGAAAGACAATAACTGGCCCGAAGTTTCTAGAAAATGTCATGAAATGGTACTTGCTAATGCGCCTTTGTTTTATGAACTATTGGGAACACAACCCATTAGTCCATTAACCAATGAATGGATTGGTCAAATGATAAGTATACCAATTCACACTAAAGAACCCGAAGTACTACAAAGAAAATTATTTAAAGAATTCAATATTGAAATACCTATCATGCGTCAAGGAGATGATATTTATATGCGCTACTCTATCAATGCATTTAATAGTATTCAGGATTTGGAAGCATTGCACAATGCATTATCAACCATCATTAAAACAACAGACTTAATAGAAGTGAAAATATAAACTGAAGGATATTACAATATTCAAGTTTCAAATAAAAAATCCCAATAGCAATTCACTATTGGGATTTTTTATGTTTACTATTATTTAAAATAGTCTTTTTATAATTGTTACCATTTCAATGTTTTTAAATAAGCTGCATCTGCTTTAGCTGCATCTAATTCAGTAGTGCCAGTGTAAGCTTCCTGCTCAACAATCATATGTTTTACACCACGTTTTGACACTTGAGGTAATAATGTTTTATAATCAATAGTTCCTTTTCCAATAATGCAAGACTCATGGCCTTCTGCAGTATTTGTTTTAACTAGATCCTTTACATGTACTAGTTTAAAACGATTGGGAAATTTATCCATATACGCAATTGGATCCTCTCCCGCTGCAACAGTCCAATACATATCCATTTCAAAATCAACAGTATCCTTATCAGTATTTTGAATCATTAAATCCTGAGGCACTACTCCATCCATTGCCTTAAATGAATAGTCATGATTATGATATGCAAAGCGAATGCCATGTTTTTTAGCAATCTTGCCGCATTCATTAAACTCGTCAGCAAATTGCTTAAAATTATCAAGTGATTTTTGAGGCCCTTTGTAAGGACAAATTAAATACTTCATTCCTATCTCTGCAGCTTCTGCAGCCTTACGATCAAAGTTTTTGGTGTTATCGCAGTGAGCTGACACTAAATTCATCCCCAATTCATCCATATGCTTTTTAAACTCGGTATTTTTCATACCCCAAAAAATTCCTTTCTCTCCTTCAAAGCTTTCAATTTTTTTATAGCCACACTGAGATAAATATTTTAACACAGCTAACGGATCTTTTGCCAATGCATCCTTTACAGTCCACAATTGAATACCAAATGGATTACCAGCATTATTGGACATTGCTAATAATTCATTTTTAAACGGAATAAATAATCCCAATCCTACTAATGTTGAATTACGGATAAACGCTCTTCTTGAATGATTCATAATAAAGTTTTTGCAATCGTTAAATAGAAATGAAAAATAAAAGGCGAGTTACTTTTTATAGTACTCGCCTTTTAATAGTAAGGTTCAATTAGCTAGTTGCCCAAGCCTTGTCTCCTTTTTTATAAGGATAAGACCCAACAAATTTACCTGGAACAGCTACATATCGTAAAGCTTTTGTTGCACCTACCTCAGAAGTAAAGAATCCTGACAATGTCAATTGCTTGAACATTGTGAAGTAGTGCTTAGGATCTTCGGGCTTTGCAGTTTTTTGATACTCCTTCGCTTCTTTATCTAATGACTCTAATAAAGTTTTGCGTTGAGCAGGAGTTGCCTCCATAAAGTTTTTGCTGTTTAATTTCTTAGATGCTTCGTCTAATTTTTTAATACCTTCCATGAAAATGGTTTGGTCTTTTGCTTCATAACAATCATTCACCATCACTTTCATAAATTCACCAACTTTAGCATCTTTAGCACCCGGTGTAGCTGTTTTTGGAATTATGGTTTCAGCTACTTCATCTAAAAATGAGATATCATCTTTAGAAAGTGAAATTCCATTGGTATTGGTTTTGCAACCAGATAAAAAAGCTTCAGCGCCTAATACCACACCACCTGTTAGGATGGCAACTCTTGATAAGGCTTCTCTTCTATTCATCATAAAATTATTTTTTAAAAAATTAATTAAAATTATAAGTTTCCTTTCTTTAATTCACTAACAGCAAAATCAACAGCACGTGCTGTGAAAGCCATGTAAGTTAAAGATGGATTCACACAAGATGCACTTGCCATAAATGCACCATCGGTAACAAACACATTTGGTGCATCCCAAACTTGGTTGTTTCCGTTTAACACTGAAGTTTTTGGATCTCTACCCATACGTGCTGTACCCATTTCATGAATACCACGTCCTGGAGTTCCATCACCTTCGTGCGCTTGTACATTTTTAACACCTGCTTTTTCTAACATTTCTTGTGCATCTGCTAATATGTCCTTACGCATTTTATGCTCGTTTTCTTTCAACTCACAATCAATGTTCAATACATTTAAGCCCCACTTATCTTTAACTGTCTTATCTAAGGTTACTTTATTTGTTGGATCAGGTAACATCTCGCCAAATCCACCCATTCCAATTGTCCAAACACCTGGCTCGGTTAATGATTCTTTAAAATCAGCACCGATGCTAAATTCAGCCACCTCATGTTGCCAACCTTGTCTTGTTCCACCACCTTGGTATCCGAATCCACGTAAGTAATCACGCTTATCTGTTCCAAAGTTTCTGTAACGAGGAATGTAGAAACCATTAGCACGACGACCAAAAGTATATTGGTCTTCGTATCCTTCTACCACACCACCAGCACCAATACCTAAATGGTGATCCATTAAGTTTTTACCTAAAGCATTTGAACTACTTCCTAAACCACCTTCCCATACATCCGTAGCCGAGTTCATTAACAACCAAGTACTGTTTAAAGTAGATGCATTTACAAAAATAATTTTTGCTTTGTACTCAATTGTTTTATTTGTTTCCGCATCTAAAACTGTTACGCCTGTTGCACGTTTTTTATCCTTATCGTATTTGATTTCAGTAACAATACTCCATGGTCTTAAAGTTAAATTACCCGTAGCCATTGCTGCTGGTAAAGTAGAAGACTGAGTACTGAAGTAACCACCAAATGGACAACCCAACCAACATTTATTACGGAACTGACAACCAGGACGGCCACCATGAGGCACTGTAATATTTGCAGTACGTCCAATAATTAAATGGCGCTCTCCTTTAAATTCTTTTTTAAGTCTTTCTGCAACATCTTTCTCCACACATGTTAAATCCATTGGAGGCAAAAATTGTCCATCAGGTAATACTGCTAAACCATCTTTATTTCCAGAAATACCTGCAAATTTTTCAACATAATCATACCAAGGAGCAATATCCTTGTAACGCACTGGCCAGTCTACACCAACCCCTTCTTTACCATTAGCTTCAAAATCCAAATCAGACCAACGATAAGATTGACGACCCCACATTAAAGAACGGCCACCAACATGGTATCCTCTAAACCAGTCAAAACGTTTAGTTTCAGTATAAGGACTTTCCTTATCTACGCACCAGTAATCAAGGTTTGTTTCGTTTAATGGATAGTCTCTTTTTAATACAGGATAATCCTGAATCATTTGTTGCGTTCTACCACCACGATGCGGATGATCCCAAGCTTCTTTATTTGCGTTTACATAGTCTTTGATATGCTCAATATTTCTACCGCGCTCAAGCATCAATACTTTTAATCCTTTTTCGGTAAGTTCTTTTGCTGCCCAACCGCCGCTGATACCCGATCCTACGACAATTGCGTCATACTGTTGTTCCGCCATTTTTTTAATTTTAAGTTTGTATTGAAATTGTTTGAATTGTTATTGATTGTTAAACATCGCAAATTTTAATTGCAGTTTTTAAAGAAGCAATTTTATCGGCATCTTTCGGCATAAATTCTTGCGCAACATACCCTTTGTACCCTGTAGCTACAATGGCACGCATAATTGCTGGATAATTTAATTCTTGACGCTCATCAATTTCGTGTCGGCCTGGAACACCGGCTGTATGATAGTGTCCAAAGTATTGATGACTATCTTGAATGGAACGAATGATATCGCCTTCATCAATTTGCATATGATAAATGTCGAAAAGAATTTTGAAATTAGGGGACCCTAAGCGCTTGCACAACTCAATGCCCCAGGCTGATTTATCACCCATATAATCCTTGTGATCTATTCTTGAATTGAATAATTCTATTTGAATAATTACGCCTAATTTTTCTGCCAAAGGCATAATTTGTTTTAATCCAGTTACGCAATTTTTCAAACCCGTTTCATCATCCATGCCATTGCGATTGCCGGCAAAACAAATTAAATTTTTATACCCAGCTGCTGCAACTAATTTTATACCATCTAAATAATCTTTTATTAGCCAATCATGATTTTTTAAATCGTTCCAGCCCTTCGTTAAACTTGTCTCTCCTGCAGTATAACACATTGAACAATCCAATCCATATTTTTTTGCAATTGGCCACTCATTTGGCTTTAGTAAATCAATGGCACCAAAGCCTATCTCATTTACTACTTTACATAAATCTTCTAAAGGCAAATCGCTATAACACCATCTACAAACCGAATGATTGATATTTCCTTTTAATTTATCGCTCGAATATTGTTCATGAACAGATGCCAAAACTGAGGTTGGCAAAACAACTCCCGCAGCAAGCGCAGCAGAGCCCGTTAAAACTTGTTTAAGTAAGTTTCTTCTGTTTACATTTGAAGCCATGGCAATAAATCGTTGGTTTATAAGCAATCAATGATTTGATAAATGTAAATTTTATTTGGAATCTTTTAAAATATTTTTGATGAAAAAATGGGGTTTTTTGAGAAAATAGAGGGAAATTGCTAATGTGTTCTTTTGAAAGTGTTATCATGACACAATAAAACGATTGTTAAGTATTAAAAACTACATTAAAAATGAATAGAAAATTGCGCATGGGCATGGTCGGCGGTGGCCAAGATGCCTTTATTGGTGCCATTCATCGCTTAGCTGCAAATATGGATGGATTGGTGGAATTGTGTTGTGGAGCTTTAAGTATCAATCCAGAAATTGCTGTTGCTTCGGGCAAAGCATTGTTCTTACCTGAGTCAAGAACCTATCTTACTTATGAAGAAATGATAAAAGCGGAAGCTGCATTGCCGGCAAACGAGCGAATGGATTTTGTTACTATCGTTACCCCCAACTTTGCGCATTTTGCACCAGCCATGATGGCATTGGATCATGGATTCCATGTTGTAATTGAAAAACCAATTACTTTTTCATTAGATGAAGCAAAGCAATTAAAAAAGAAATTAGATGAAACAGGTTTAACACTTTGCTTAACACATACTTATTCAGGCTACCCAATGGTTAAACAAGCTAAAGCAATGATTGCCGATGGTAAGCTTGGAAAAATTCGTAAAGTATGGGTGGAATACCCGCAAGGTTGGCTGAGTAAGCTTTCCGAGCGTGAAGGCAATGCACAAGCTGCTTGGAGAACCGATCCAAAAAAATCTGGCAAGAGTTCCGTAATGGGTGATATTGGAACGCATGCTGCACATTTATCAGAATATGTTACGGGTGCAAAAATTACAGAAATATGTGCCGAATTAAATACTTTAGTGGAAGGTCGTGTAATGGATGATGATGGTGCCGTGTTATTGAAATTCGATAATGGCGCTAAAGGTGTGTTAATGGCATCACAGGTTGCTGCTGGCGAAGAGAACGCATTAAAGATTAGGGTTTATGGGGAGAAAGGTGGAATAGAATGGTTCCAACATGAGCCTAATTCTTTAATTGTAAAATGGTTGGAAGCACCTGCACAAATATTAAGAGCTGGAAGTGCGCACTTATACAAAGCAGCAAGTCACAACTGTCGTACTCCGGCTGGGCATCCAGAAGGATACTTAGAAGCATTTGCAAACATCTATCGCAACTTTGCATTAACATTAGGATGCAAAATTGATGGCACTACGCCTACTGCTGAAATGCTTGATTTCCCTGGCATTGAAGATGGATTAAGAGGTATGGCATTTATTGATAATGTTGTTGCATCAGCACAATCAGATGTAAAATGGACGCCTTACGTTTTGTAAGATTATTCAAAGATTTAAGTAAGCTTGCTTACAATGTTTAAATTAATAAAATGACAACAGTAAAAGGACCAGGTATATTTTTAGCTCAATTCATGGGCGATGTGGCCCCATTTAATACGCTAGAAGGTATTTGTAAATGGGCTGCCAGTTTGGGTTTCAAAGGAGTGCAAATTCCAAGTTGGGATGCGCGCTGCATTGATTTACAAAAAGCTGCAGAAAGTAAAACCTATGCGGACGAAATTAAAGGCATTGTAAATGCAGCAGGTTTAGAAATCACAGAATTGTCAACGCATTTGCAAGGACAACTTGTTGCTGTACATCCAGCATATGATGCACAGTTTGATGGTTTTGCGCCACCCGAAGTTAGAGGCAATTCAACAGCGAGAACCGAGTGGGCGGTGCAACAATTAAAGTATGCTGCGAAAGCTTCACAAAATTTAGGATTAAGTGCATCAGCTACATTCAGTGGCGCATTATTATGGCATACCGTTTATCCTTGGCCACAACGCCCTGCAGGCTTAGTAGAAACTGGATTTACGGAATTAGCTAAAAGATGGATGCCTATCTTAAATGAATATGATAAAGTAGGTGTTGACTTATGTTATGAAATTCATCCTGGCGAAGATTTACATGATGGCGTTTCGTATGAAATGTTTTTAGATAAAGTAAACCAACATCCACGTGCTTGTTTATTATATGACCCATCGCACTTTGTTTTACAATGCATGGATTACTTAGGATATATTGATGCATTCCATGAACGTATTAAAATGTTTCATGTGAAGGATGCTGAATTTAATCCTTCGGCAAAGCAAGGCGTTTATGGTGGATACCAAAATTGGATTGATCGTGCCGGAAGATTTAGATCTTTAGGTGATGGTCAAGTAGATTTTAAAAGTATCTTTAGCAAATTGGCAGCATATGATTACAAAGGATGGGCGGTAATGGAATGGGAATGTTGCTTAAAACATCCTGAAGTAGGTGCGGCCGAAGGTGCAGTGTTTATTCAAAACAATATCATTAAAGTAACTGAAAAAGCTTTTGATGATTTTGCAAGCACAGGATCAGACGAATCGTTCAATAAAAAAATATTAGGTATTCAATAATCAAATCATAAACTATAAAATTTAAAGTATGAAAAAGGTTCTAGGTACAATTGTGGTAGTAGTTGCTATAATGGCATGTGGTGGAAATAAAGAAAGTAAAACAGCTGATGCTTCTGCAACGGCAAGTACATCAACAAGTTCTTTGTCCGATAATCCTGACTATCAAAAAGGAGTAGCATTAGTAGGCAAAAGCGACTGTTTAACTTGTCATAAAGTAAATGAAAAAAATATTGGACCTGCTTATAAAGATGTAGCAGCGAAATACGAAAATACTGATGCGAATGTAAAAATGCTTGCAGAAAAAATCATTAAAGGCGGAAGTGGTAACTGGGGAGCTATTCCAATGACTCCACATCCTGCATTGTCTCAGGATGACGCAGAAGCTTTAGCTAAATACGTTTTATTATTAAAAAAATAGGATCTTAAAACCAACGATTGCTTATGAAAAAAATGGCACTTGCATTATTCGCAATACTTGCCTTGACGCAAGTTAATGCACAAGAAAAATGGACTTCCCTATTTGACGGAACCACAACCAATGGCTGGCATAGTTATGGTGAAAAAGCTGCAGGTGTTGCATGGAAAATTACAGAAGGTACCATTACTTTAGACCCAACTGCTAAAACTAATGGCAAAGGCGGAGGTGATTTAGTTACCAATGAAAGTTTCAATGATTTTCATTTGCAATTAGAATGGAAGGTTTCTAAAAATGGCAATAGCGGCATTCTCTTTTTTGTACAAGATGAGCCAAAAAAATATGATTATACATTTTATACAGGTCCTGAATTCCAAGTATTAGATAATGATGGTCATCCTGATGCAAAGATTATTAGCCACCGTGCTGGAAATTTATACGACTTAATTGTCGGTAATGAAGGACATGTTAAGCCTTATGGTGAATGGAATAAAGTAGATGTTATCTCAAGTAAAGGAGTTTTAGAATTAAAGATGAATGATATTACTGTAATTAAAACACACTTAGGCGATGACAGCTGGAAGGAATTAATTAGAAGATCAAAATTTGGTAAAGGTGATATGCCTGATTTTGGAAAAGTATTTTCAGGACATATAGCTTTACAAGACCACGGCAATGAAGTGTCTTATAGAAATATAAAAATTCAAAAATTATAGTGTCTAGTATCGAGTCTTTCGAAAATACCCACGAACAATTTATGCGTCAGGCCCTCATGCAAGCACAGAGGGCCTTTGACGTTGATGAAGTGCCTGTAGGTGCAGTAATCGTAATGCATGGAAAAGTAGTGGCCAAGGGCCATAATCAGGTGCAATTATTAAAAGACGTAACCGCCCATGCCGAAATATTAGCCATTACGAGTGCTTGTGAAAGTTTACAATCTAAATATTTACCAGAAGCTACTTTATATGTTACTGTTGAGCCTTGCTTGATGTGTGCCGGGGCATTATACTGGAACAAAATAGGCCATATTGTTTTTGGAGCCTATGACGAGAAAAATAGTTACCGCCGTGTAACCGAAAAAAATCCCTTCCACCCCGCTACCACAATTACTGGTGGCATTTTACAGGAGGAATGTGCTTCACTTATGCAAGCATTTTTCAAAGCTAAGAGATAGTCGCTTCCTAATTAGGGAAAAAATGCTTTGCTAGCGTTTAAATCAGGGGAAACAGGTGTAATTTTGAAGCTGATTCAAGAAACAATTAAATAAAAAAATATGTCATTTACTTTACCAGCGTTACCCTACGCACACGAAGCATTAGAACCACATTTTGATACTTTAACCATGCAAATTCACCATGGCAAGCATCATCAAGCATACGTTGATAATTTAAACAAAGCAGTTGCCGGCACGCCGAACGAAGGCAAAAGCTTGGAAGAACTAGTGGCAGTAGCTGGGACTATTAGCCCTGCAGTAAGAAACAATGGTGGCGGTCATTGGAACCATAGCTTTTTTTGGGCTAGCTTAGCTCCAAACGCAGGTGGTACACCAACAGGTGCTTTAGCTGATGCAATCACTGCTTCTTTTGGTAGCTTAGATGCTTTCAAAGAAAAATTTGCAGCAGCAGGAATGACACGCTTTGGAAGTGGCTGGGCTTGGTTGATTGTTAAAGACGGAAAATTAGAAGTGAGCTCAACACCTAATCAAGACAATCCTTTAATGGATGTTGCTGAAGTAAAAGGAACTCCATTATTAGGTGCTGATGTTTGGGAACATGCATACTATTTAAAATATCAAAACAGAAGAGCGGACTATTTAGCTGCTTTCTGGAATGTAGTAAACTGGACTGTAGTTGCGGAGCGATTTGCTGCTGCAAAATAATATTAAGGCTACAATGAATTTCAAACCGTCTCTTCAATGGGACGGTTTTTTTTATGTCTATGAAATTATGGAACAGGGTCATAACCATGTCCTCCGCCGGGATGACATTTACTCAATCGCTTTACGCCTAAATATATACCTTTAATAGGGCCGTATTTTTGGATAGCTTCTAAAGTGTATTGAGAGCAAGTCGGAGTGTATCTACACTTACTGCCTCCTAAATATGGAGAGAGTACGTATTGGTAAAAACGAATTAATCCTAAAAAAGGAAGGGCAACTATTTTTTTAATCGTCTTCATTTAAGTCTACAATTTGGTTTCATTAGTAGCCTTATTTGTATTACTTAATTTTTCAGCAAACCTACTTAACAACTGTTTTATTTTTTCCTGAATCTCTTTCTGAGGAAGCACCACTCTATCAGTATATAAAAAAAATAAATTAACACGTTTCCCCTGTAATGCAGCATTGGCAACGAATGCAGGCTTCTCTAATCGATACCCTTCACGCAATAATCTTTTAACCCTATTACGCATAACTGCTTTGCGAAAAGTTCTACTTGGAGCACCTACTCCTGCTTGAAGCTGACCTAGTTCAATAATTTCATTGAGATTAAATGGAGGACTAGGCAATATTTGACTTAGGGTTTCCGCTGTTTCAATTGTGTATATTAATTTTATTGGAAACGCATTCATAGAATGCCCCTTTGCAAACAAGTGTTGTGTTTGTTTGCGACTTTTAAGTTTATCTATTTTTTTATATGTAAATAAATTTGGCAAAATATAAATTTAAAAGCGGGCATTAAAAAAGTCCTCTCGAAAAACGAGAGGACTTTAAAAATATCAATTTCTAAGGATAGAGATTAAATTATTTTAATCCTTTCTCGCTAGATACAGTTAGTTTCTTACGTCCTTTCTTACGGCGGCTTGCTAATACTTTACGACCATTAGCTGATTCCATACGCTTACGGAAACCATGAACTGATTTACGACGACGCTTATGAGGTTGGAAGGTTCTTTTCATCTTGTTTTTTTTACTTACTTAGTTCGCTAATATTGTTTCCACGTTTAATAGCAGTCACCATACCACTACCTGTGAAAGGACGGCAAAAATAGGGTATTTTTTGAAATCCTAAGCTAAATCTGTGTGTTTTGCTTCAATTTTTTGTCCAAAGAAGGAACTTGCCTGTTTTTCGAAGGCTTGAGCATTATCCGTAGTATAGAATTGAAGCTGCCCATTTTGACTACATTGATTCGCTATTTCTGGGTGATTATCAAGGTATTGCGCTAAACTTTCAGCTACAATATGTCCCTGAGCAATAAGCTTAACCCCCTCGGGCAAATAAGCTTTGATTTTAGCCTCTAACAAAGGATAATGCGTACATGCTAGCAAAATGCTGTCAATGTCCTTAGATTGGCTAAAAAGTTGCTCTAAATAAGCTTTTACAAAGTAATCTGCACCTGGTTGATTGTATTCCCCATTTTCAATAAGGGGCACCCACATTGGACAAGCCTGCTGATGCACTTGAACATTTGGAAAAAACTTGGCCATTTCGATGATATAGCTATCACTTTGCACTGTTCCAACAGTAGCCATAATACCCACATGACCACTTTGAGAATAATTACCCAATACCTCCGAAGATGGTCTTATTACACCTAACACTCTTTTATTAGGTGCTATATTGGGTAAATCCAATTGCTGAATATTTCGAAGTGCTTTTGCTGAAGCAGTATTACATGCTAAAATCACTAAGGAACAACCTTGATCAAAAAACCATTTAACCGCCTCTAAAGTATACTCATACACTGTTTCGAATGACCTAGTTCCGTAAGGCGCGCGCGCATTGTCTCCCAAATAGATATAGTCATACTGTGGCAATTGTTTTTTCAATTCCTTTAATATGGTTAAGCCTCCATATCCACTATCAAAAACGCCTATCGGTGCTGACATAAATTTAAAACTTGTTGTAAAACTAAGAACCTCGTTGCATAACAACGAGGTTCTTAGAAAATATATTTTTTAAATACGCTTATTTTTTTACTGGAGCCTTAGCTGGTGCTGCAGCAGCTTTTGGAGCTCCGCCTGTTGCTACTCTAAATGCTTCTTCGATTTCTTTTGGTAAAGGAAGATTTAATTTCTTAGCAACTCTAATTGCTAAGTTATGCTCCAATGGCGGTTGGTAATAAGGAGAAGTAACAGCAGCTGGATTCAATACCCATGTATACTTGTTCTCATCTATTACTTGCTTTAAAGCTTCAAATATTTTTTGTCTGTAAGGCAATAACAATTGATCTTGTTTTGCTTGTTGCGCTTCTTGTTGATATTGTTGCCAGTTAAAATACTTCACTTTTAATTTATTCAACTCAGCAGTTGCTAACTCTAATGCTTTTGGTCTTTTAGCCAAATCAGCAGAGTCTTTTCTGTATATGCTGTCTTGTAATTGCAATTGCTTGATTGTGTATTTGTACTCATCTTGTAATGTATCAGTAACATAAGATTGCATTAAAGAATCAACCTTTTGAATACCTGGGAATAATCCAAGTACACTTTGCTCATCAAAATATCCTATTTTAACTGGAGCTTGTGCTGAAGCACTGTTTGTGAAAGATGCTGCCACTAACAAAATGGCTGCGAATAAAAAACCTTTTTTCATACTCTATTTTTTGTGTTTGTGTTATTACTAATTAATTCCTAATTGTCTTAAAATTTCGTCGCTTTTATCCAATTTCGGGTCAGCAAATATAATGGTTATTCCTTCACTTTTATCTAAAATGAAGTCATAAGACCTTGATACGGCCATTTTTTGCACTGCATTATATACTTTATCTTGAATTGGTTTGACTAATTTTTGGCGCTCCTTAAATAAATCACCCTCATATCCAAAGCGCTTTTTTTGTAAATCTCTTAACTCCTTTTCCTTCAAAAAAAGCTCCTCTTCCCTTTTTTTCTTTAATTCCTCTGAAAGCATAAATTGCTCTGCTTCATAGTTTTTATACATTTTATCAAGTGCCATTTGCTTGCCGTCTATTTCAATCTGCCATTGATCCCCTAATTCCTTTAATTTTTTATCCGCATCCTTATATTCTGGGATCTTTTCTAAAATATACTTTGTATTGATTACCGCATATTTAGTTTGTGCATTGGCAACTATGCCCATGAACAAGCTAACAATTAATAAAGCGCAAAATTTATTCAATTTCATAAAAAAAATAATTTTTCTATTCTGGTTCGTAACCTAACATAAAGGTAAATCTTCCGGCATCTTTAAGTGAATTGGTTCCGTTCATTCTATCAATACCAATACCATAATCAAATCCTAACAAACCAAACATAGGTAAGTAAAAACGCATTCCAATACCTACAGATCGGCGTAGTTCAAAAGGATTGTAATCCTTCATGCTATACCAACCATTAGCTGCTTCAAAGAAACCTAAAGCATAAATGGTGCTACTAGCCGCCAAGCTTAATGGATATCTAACCTCCATTGCATATTTGTTGAAAATGGTAAAGTGCTGTGTGGCAGTTTGTTGGTCAGGATTAATTTTTGGATTAGAATTTTGATAAACCGGATACCCTCTTTGTGCAATGATATCATAACCAAGTAAAGCAAATTGATTACTTAAGCCGGCATCCCCTAATTGGAATCGTTCGAAAGGAGAAATACTTAAATCCGTATTATATCTTCCAACAAATCCGTATTTAGCTGCAAAGCGCAATACAAATTGTTTATTATGATCTTCTCCTGCTGGCTTACCCAATGGAATATACCATTCGCCGTTAAATCTCCATTTATGGTATTCTAATAATTCAAATTTATTTGCACCCGTATTTACACTTGGATCTATCAATGAATAAGGTGGCGTAAACTGTCCACTTAACAAAAAGGTCGAACCTGTTCTTGGGAACAATGGCTGATCCACTGAAGTCCTTTGCAATGCCAATTTAATATTGATATTATTTACATTACCATTTTTAAAGTTGGGTAAATTATAAGGATCAATCGGATAATTTTTTAAAGTATAGCGTGTAAAGTTTAATCCATAACTAAAAGAAAAATAGTCATCTGGCCAAGCCAATTGCTTGCCAAATGTAAGCGTTGCGCCTGTAGTAGATATATATTGATTATCGGCTGCGTTTATATTATATAAGCCCGTAGCTTGATCAATTGTTTGACCATATTTAGTATTAAAAATACTTACCGTTAAAGAATTTCTTTTTACACCTCCAAACCAAGGTTCCGTAAATGAAGTGTTAATTGATCTGAATGCCTTACCATTACTTTGAACACGAACACTTAGCTTTTGGCCATCTCCCATTGGTAATGGATCCCAAGCTGATTTTTTAAATAAATTCTTAGAAGAAAAATTGTTAAACGTAACACCTAATGTACCCGTTAAACCAATGTATCCACCCCAACCTGCACTCAATTCTAACTGATCACTTGATTTTTCTTCAACACTATAATTGATGTCAACAGTACCATCTTCAGGATTTGGAACTGGCTCAGGTCTAATTTTTTCTTGATCAAAAAAGTTTAACTGAGCAATCTCACGCTGAGAACGAATTAATAATGAACGGCTAAATTTATCACCCGGTATCGTTCTAATTTCTCTTCGAATAACAAAGTCTTTTGTTTTCTCGTTTCCTGTGATTCGAATTGTTTTAATAGTTGCCTGCGGCCCTTCCCTTAATCTAATTTCATAATCGATAGTGTCATTATATACAGCGGTCTCAATTGGATCAACTGCAAAAAATAAATAACCATCATCTTGATACAATCCGCTAATATCGCCCCCTTCAGCTGTTTGGGTTTTACCTAATTTATTATATAAAACCTCGCGATTATAAGTAGCTCCTTTTTTAATATTCAAAATTGTAGATAACAATGAATCCGGATACTTTGTATTACCTCTCCATGTGATATTACCGAAATAATATTTGTGCCCCTCTTTTAATTGCATGTCAATATTTAAATTGCCAGCAGGATTATGGTAAACCGTATCTTTTTCAATTACTGCATCTCTAAAACCTAAGGAGTTATAATAGTTCAATAAATTATCCTTACTCTCATCATATTTTTTTGGATCGAATTTTGAAGACGAAAAAGTAATTCTTGCGTAAGGATTTAATATCTGTTTTGTCTTTGTAAAAGTCAAATAGCCATGCTCTTTTACATATTCTTCAAGCGTATATGGATTTGTTTTTACAATTACAGGTTTGTCATTGATTGGGTATAAAGTAAGCCTCGATTTTTCATGAATCTCTTTTAGGCTTTTCTTTAACTTACCATCATCAATATTGTTGCCTCCAAAATTGATATTATTGATTCTAACCTTAGGTCCTTTCTCAACAACAAAATCTAATAGTAAGTTATTTTTTCGGGTAGCATCCTTACGTTCCTTGATTGTTACTTTAACATCTTGGAAACCTTTTTCAGCGTAGTATTTTTTAATTCCTTCTACTGCAGTAATTTTCATGTTTTCGGTTATAACCCTGTTAGGCAATAACCCTGTTTTACCTGAAAGTTCATCATGATCTGATTTGCGAATTCCAATAAAATTGAATTTCGACAATCTTGGTCTTTCCACCACATTTATCTCAACATCTATTTGATTATCTTTCACATCCGTCAAGTAAACGCTTACATCACTAAAGTAATTTTGATCCATCAATTTATGGATTACTTTGGCAAAGTTGTCGCCTCCAGGTATGGTAACCTCATCGCCGACATTAATTGTAGATAATGACAATAAAAGTGCTTCATCAAAATTTTGATTACCCACTACTTTAATATTTCGAATCTTATATTTTGTAGGATTTTTTTGATTGAAGATTCCCATTAATTTGACATTAATTTGGGACACCGAGTCACCCGCAGGAGCAACCTGTGAAAAGCCGGTATTTGTCAATAAAACAATAAAAAAGATACCTATAATAAATTGGAGAGATTTCTGCATCTGCTTGGGGCTAAACATTTAGGTTTTAAAAGTGTCGCAAATTACTCGTAATATTTCAAAGTCTTTGTTAAAAAACAAAATAAAATATATTATTATATTTTTATATTTGTTGTATTTGAGCACTTGTTTTACCAAATCTGCGTTCCCTAGACTGGTATTCTAGCAGCGCTGCTACTAAATTTTCCTTTCTGAACTCAGGCCATCTTGTTTCAGTAAAATAGAGTTCCGCGTAGGCTAATTGGTATAATAAAAAATTGCTAATTCGACATTCTCCACTTGTTCTAATCATTAATTCCGGATCAGGAAAGCCTTTGGTAGCAAGATTTTCAGCAAAAATGGACTCATCAATAGCTTCAACTTCGATTGCTCCCATTAATGCCTTTTCGGCTATCTTTTTAGCAGCTTCTACTAACTCCCATCTTCCGCTATAACTCAGCGCAATAATTAGGGTCAAGCCCGTATTTTGAGCGGTTTGGTCGGTTGCATTTTTGAGTGCTGCTCTTGCCTCTTCAGGTAACATTCCTAAATTACCAATAAATACCAATTTGATATTATTTTGATGCAAATCAGGCACTTCTTTAGCTATGGTATCTACAAAAAGCGTCATTAAGCCAGTCACTTCTTCGGCTGGTCGATCCCAGTTTTCAGTACTAAAAGCATATAATGTTAAGTATTGGATCCCAATTTCGGCAGCTGCCTCCACCACTCTCCTAACACTAATTACTCCATGATAATGTCCAAATAAACGATCTTGGCCTTGGTCTTTAGCCCATCTGCCATTCCCATCCATGATGATGGCAATGTGTTTAGGCAACCTCTTCATATCCAATGTTTCCATAATGTAAAATTAAGAAAATATACCCGGCTTATTTGCGTTTAAAGAAAAGCCACTTTCTTGGCGTTTTAGGCTTATCAGGGCCATAAATGGAGCGTAAATTATAGGAAATACCAAGCTTGGTAGTAAAATATTCATCATTCCCTGATGTACTAGCTTGTATATCATATTTAAATCCAGCAGGTATATGATGTGTATTATCAGCTAAAAAGTCAATTTTATCCGAATTGGTGAATCGATAGGTTGCTTCGCCAAAAATATTCCAAGGTCCAGATAAATTGTACTTGAATCCTAAATTGATAGGGTAAGTGATTGTTCTTTGCGTGTTTGCGGTATCCAAATTTGTAGCACTTTCTATAGATTTCCAAGCACCAACTCCAAAACCTAAATAGGGTGTAAAGCGATAACTTTTATTGCCATTGATAAATTTCAAGAAATAAAATTCACCCATTAAACTAACATCATGTGCTGTTCGAGTAAAATACAATCCACGCTTGAATTGGTAAAAATTGGAAGATTGAATGTCATTGGCTCCTATTGAAATGTATTCATAGTTAAGCCTTAAGCCAACATAATCATTTAGCTGCTTTTTATAAAACACACCAAAATTAGGTTTGTAAAATAAAATATCGGTTGCAATATCTCCTCTATAAAATGATGCGCCGCCCATAATTCCAATCTCTCCTCTATTTTCAACCAATGAAATATGTTGTGCAGACAAATTCATTGCACAAAGCATACTTGACAGTATAAATATAATTTGAATTCTACGCATGCATTAATTTCTTTTATCAAGCCCCCATGTAAGCTTTGTTCTCAATGTTGAAAGGTAACTATTTTCGTTGAGTCGTATAAAATGTATGGCAAAATTTTCTTTCTTAACTGCTAATTGAATGTTTTTAGGCACAATTTCTTTTCTTGCATCCATCGCACAAATCAATTCTTCCGTACGTCCCTCTATTTCAAATGAAATAACTGAAGTATCCGGAACTACAATGGATCTTACATTTAAATTATGCGGTGCTACTGGTGTAATTACAAAGCTAGCAGAATCAGGAAATAATATAGGCCCATTACAACTCATATTGTAACCAGTAGAGCCAGTTGGCGTTGCTACGATTAATCCATCTGCCCAATATGAGTTTAAAAATTCACCATTCAGGTAAGTGTGAATCTTTATCATTGGAGAAGTATCTCTTTTATGAATCGCAAATTCATTTAACCCAAAAGGGGTCGTTCCAAAAATGGGTAAATTAGCATCCAAGTGGATCAAAGATCTTTTCTCAATAACGTATGTCCTGTTTACTAATGCATCCACCATCAAACTCAATTCGTCTTTCGAAATAGAAGCAAGAAAACCTAAACGACCATAGTTAATACCCAAAATTGGAATATTTGTATCTCCTACTAATGTGATTGCATCAAGTACAGTTCCATCTCCGCCTAAACTTATTAAACAATCAATCGTATTATGCAAATCAGCCGAACAGCTAAATGGAATAAGCGGTGCTTTATCTGGGGGATTTATCAGCGAAAATTTAATAAGTAGGTCTTGAAAAACATAAATAGTAATATCATATCTATTTAGTTCCAACAACAAAGCATTCAATGATTGTTGTTGATCCAAATCAACACCCCTACTATATATTGCAACTTTCATGTGTAAATTTAAAAATTAATTCCGCCGTGCAAATATACCCCTTTGTCTCCCAACTGATTCACACTATAATCAATTTTTATAACGAGGTCATAGACACTTATGATATCCAATCCCAATCCGGCTGATCTTAATAACGTATTAGAAAGCTTACTTGAATTTACTGGGCGCTCACTATAAGCGTATCCCATGTTGGTAAAAGCTTTTAGCCAAAAATGATACTTAATATCAGGAAGATGCTTGTTTAATTTATCTGTAAAAGCGAACCCTGTTTTTTTCGGAAGCGTATAACTACCTAATAAATGATGCCATTCGGCTTTGGCAATTGTCCCAGCATTGCCATCTATCACATAATACTCAAAGCCATTCATTTGCATACTGCCATAACCCATTAAACGGCTATCCAAATAATTTTGATTCGGCATAAATTTTGCGAGAGAAATAGACTCTAATAAATAAAAATTATTGTGATTGATAGGTCGAGCATGCAAATGTCTAAATTGAAATGAACTTAAATTTGCACTACCCGAAAATCGTTGAAAAATACCAATATCAGTGCTATTACCTTTTGTTGGATATGCATTATAGTCAAATTTTGTGCTAGAAAAAGTAATTCCTAAATCAGCATACGAAAGTGATTTGCCGTGGTTAGGAAAATAATTTGGTTGCACTAGCAATGCTGAATCAGAAATAGATGATTTGCCATATCCTGCTTGCATAGTTATTCGCTCAAACAAATTAGGTCGATAGAAAAAATTAATGTTAGCTCGATAACCGTTTTGGATTTCTGCATTTGTCTTTGTGAAAACTTGCTTATCAAAATAAGTAGAAGTATTTAATTCTTTCTGCGTAAAATATTGCCAACCCAAACCCATACCAAATTTCAACTTTCTATCTAAGTAGGGAAATTGATATCTAGCGACAGCCTGTTGCGTATAGCCCGTAATAAGTCCAAGTGTTAATCGATCATTATTCCCTGTAACATTCGATTGTTTTAGATTGATACCATAATTGACTCTATCTAAACTATGGTGTTGTTCATTCCACCATTCACTAAAGTTTCTATCCACCCATCTAAAATACGGCAAGGGGAAAAAATACCACCTTTCAGTCAGACTGATTTTAATTGATATGCTAACGCTGTCCCTTTGCTCTGCTAAAATTTGTACATCATTAAACAAGGAAGTATTAATTAATTGTTCTTTCGCAAGTGTATTTAACAATGGAAGAGAATCCTTAGAAATAATACTCCCCACCTTGTAAGGCAATTCTCTTAAAATGATGTAAGCTTTAGTTTTAGCATTACCATCAATATCAATTTGAGTAATTTGACATTGAGCGTTTGCTTTAAATTGAATGCCAATTAAAAACAAAAAAGTGAAGCATATAGAAACAACAAATTTATACATCTAGGTAGTTCATTAAATTATGATAATGATTTTCGATATCATTATTTAATGGAGTAATTCCAAAGTAATGCAATATTTGATAATCATATCGCTCAAAGGTTGCAATGATCGCACCCGCTTCATCCTTATTTAATTTTAGCGTTACCACTAAATTGCCATTCGTTTCATCAAAGTAAGTATTTAAATGAAGGATTTGAGCATTATTCGATTCTACAATTCTACTCATTTCTGATAATGAATATTGGTATGGAGATACAGAGAGCACTAAAATAGCACCTGGTTTTGCCACTTCTAAAAAATGAGCAAGCGCATCATTTAATTGAACATTCGTAATTACACCTATACATTCTTGTTGATCATTTAAGACGGGCAATAATGACAATTGATGGTTTGTAAACAAATTCAAAGCAGTTAAGAAATGTGCATTTGCAGCAACCCCTATTTTTAAAAATAACTCACTTAGGGATTCAACAGTAAAAGTTTCATTAGTGTCTAATAAATCAGACTTAGCCAAAATACCTAAAAAATAATCCTCTTTTACAACTACTAAATGTTGTACATCAAAGTCCTCCATACATTGCAAAGCAAATGATACCGTATCTTCTAAATGAATTAATGGTAAGCCTTTTTGGGCTAAAGAAGCGGTTAACATTGGCATAAATACTTTGTGTATTACTTAGGAAGTGACATTAAAAATGTGTGTAAAATTTCATTGAAAGCAGCAGGCACTTCCATCATTGGAGCGTGTCCACACTTATCAATAAAATGCAATTCGGCATGAGGGATTAATTTTTTAAATTCTTCTGCAACAAATGGCGGGGTAACCGTATCGTTTTTTCCCCAAATTAAACAAGTAGGTACTTTAATTTGATTTAACTCTTCCCCTAAATTATTTCGAATCGCACTTTTAGCCAGTGCAATAATTTTAATAACCTTTATTCTGTTTCTTGTAATTTCAAAAACTTCATCCACTAATTCAGGAGTGGCCATTGCAGGATCATAAAAAGTAAGTGCTGTTTTATTTTTGATATACTCATAATCACCACGCTTAGGATAAGAATCTCCCATTGCGTTTTCAAAAAGTCCACTACTGCCCGTTAATATAAGTGACTTTACTTTTTCTGGATGCTTTAGTACATAAACTAAACCAACATGTCCGCCTAAAGAATTGCCCAACAAATGTACTTTATCATATCCTTGGTGGTCAATAAACTGAGTAACATGTTTAGCCAAGCCCGTTACACTTGTATGCAAAAGGTCCAAGTCAAATAAAGGCAATAAAGGCACTACTACTTTATGTGTAGTTCTAAATTTTTCAATGAGATCCGAAAAGTTGCTCAATGCTCCAAACAAGCCATGTAATAGCATTAAGGTTTCGCCTTCGCCCACTTCCAAATACTCAAACTTCCCGTCTTTTTTAATTTCGTACTCCATAACAATCAATATTAATAAAGGTAGTTAAATCATCTTAAAAATTGATATATAGTGGACTTCAAAATAACGAATTGCGAATTATTAACAATTTCGTAAAACCAACAAATTAAACTACTTCAAAGGATTTGAAAAAGTGGCAAAACTATGTTTAATGGAGGGTATAAATGCGCCTATTTTGCCCATGCAATAGGGCCACCAGGATTGTAAATAAGAATAACTAAAGGCTTCTTTCACTTTCTCCTTTTCCAACACACCTAAAATTTGTAAAAAATAGACTACCGCACTTAACATAGTAAAATATATAAATGCGTACAATACTATCCCCAATAACTTATTTAACCAACCTAACATTAGCCATTCTGCAGTTTGTTGCAATAACCGCGCTGTCCATTTCAAAACTAGTAATACTACAATGAGCACCATTAAAAATGAGATAAATGGAAGCCAATGGGAGGCAATTTTGGTATGCTCTTTTAATTGATTTGCAACCCATCCTGCAAATTGAAATGCAAGGATTAATCCAATATATAAAGACAAAAAAGACACAATGGCTCTAATCAAACCATTTTTATACCCTTGCAATATTGCAATGATTAAAATTGTGCCTGTGATAATGTCTAACCACATAATTAAGCAGTAAGTAATGATTTTGCAACAGCCGAAATCACTTTGCCATCGGCTTGTCCAGCCAATTGTTTTGTAGCAACACCCATTACTTTTCCTAAGTCTTGAGGTCCTGCAGCACCAACCTGAGTAATAATAGCTTGAACTGCCGCCTTAACATCAGCCTCGCTCATTTGAGCTGGTAAGAATTTTTCAATGACTGCAATTTCTTCTGCTTCTTTAGTGGCTAAATCTGGGCGATTTTGTTGCTCATAAATAACTAAAGAATCTTTGCGTGACTTCACTAATTTTTGTAAAAGTTTCATTTCAGTATCCTCTGAAATTTCACCATTTGCACCAGGCTCTGTTTTTGCCTTAATAATTTCCGCCTTGATAGCCCTTAGACCTCTTAATAATACTTCGTCTTTGCTTTTCATTGCGTCTTTCATCAAAGACATTACTTCGGTTTCTAAACTCATGGTATTACTATTTTGTATTTTGTTCGGTTTGACTCGCTCTAAATTTTTGATAGAATGATTTTGCAAATTCTTTAAACTCATCTGACAACGCCTTATCCTGTGTAGCTCTTAAATAGGTATCCCCCATGCCCATTAAATTTTGATAAAAGAAATCGGCCATTTCGTCTACCATCATATCCTTTGTCCAAAGGTCAATTCGCAAAGCGGTTTTATCGGTTGGATCCCAAAAAGTAAGCATCATTGCACGCGCATCCTGCGCCTCAGTTGCTGTACTATCGGTTGCTGACCACTGAATATTTTGAGGAATTTTTTGTTCATCTAAATGAACAGTTACATTGATGTTTGATTGATGCATTGTATAAAATATTATCCTAATTGATATGCGAAAGTACAATATTATTAAATAACTCTTGGCGCGCAATTCCCTGATTTACTGTTTGCAGCCATTCCTTTCCCATTCTAGCTCTTGCTTGTCTATAAATCTCATCCTTATAGTATAATTTAAAGTGATTGGAAAGCACCTGTGACTCCTTAAATGAAAATACTTCCCCCGCTTTTAGCCAGGAATCGGGCAATGAAACTTGGTCGTCAAATAACATTGGAATATCATACTGGATTGATTTTGTAATCCAATTTGTTTTTGAGGAATAAATGCCTTCCCACAAAATAGCATAACTCGCTGCAAGCCATTCTGTATGGACTTCGTCAACTGTATATAAAAGAATATCTTGTTTGAATTTATATCCATTTAATAATACCATTGCTTTATCAACCTGTTGTTGATTTTCAAGTACCATTACTAAATTCATGGTAGTTTGTTGCCATTTTTTGAAAATGGAAAATTCCTTTAAAATAGCTACAAACCTATCCACAGGAGCAAAAAATAAAAAGTAATTGTTGCCATTAGCGATGTCCTCTTTGGCTGCCGATAATTCAGCCCATTCAAGGGAATTTGGAACTGTAATTGGCAGTTGTAACAATTCCATTTTGGGAATAAATTCAGGAAAATTATGTTGTAAACTAGTGATCGTCCAATCATTAACTGCAAGGATTTTTGTAGCCTTTTTCAACCATTTATTAAACGCTCTTTTAAATAATACGCTTTTCAATAGTGACAAATTTGCAATTTCTGCCGGCAATACCAACGGCATAAAATACAATGGAATATTTTGAGCCCATTTAACATTATCCCCAAAATGCAGTACCCTTGCATTGGCTACTTTTTTAATTAATGAACTAGCTTCTTTGATACTTGCAAATGAAACATTATCTAGCTTTTCATATTGCTGTCTAAAAGTGGTAGAATAAGGATAGCCAACAATAACAATGCTTCCCTCTTTATTTAAGACGACACTTTCAAGCACATCTTTAATATTAGCCTCCAGGATGGAGCTAGGCATATTGAACTTTGTTATAGCAACTATAAATAAATGCATGCTCAAAAATACATCATACTTAACAATTTATCCACCAATCATTTACAAGGAGTAGTTACTATTAATACTCCCCTAACTTTGTACAATGGCAAAAGAACTGCAACAATTAGACTTATTCGGAAATGTTCCTAGTACACCTGTGCATATCAAAAGGTCCAAGACGGAAAAGAATAATGCTAAAAAACCTGTTCAATTTGTAGCCTCTGTGCAGGAGGAAACTATAATGGAAGTAAATGAAGATGCCATCGATTTAATTGTTAATGATAGCATCCCTACTGTTTCAAGAACTCCAATGAACTTTGGAAAGTTAAATGCAACTCATAAAAGAGGTAGAAAATCATTTGCTTCAATGGAAGGTGATATGGATAAACTAAATGTTCCATCTTCCGAAGAATTAGCTAAAAAATTATATTACCCAATTGGTGAAGTTGCGGTTTGGTTTAATGTAAATACATCACTGATTAGATATTGGGAAAAAGAATTTAAACAATTACAACCGCGAAAAACAAGAAAAGGGGATAGATTGTTTCGCGCACAGGATGTTGAATTTTTAAAACAGATCTACTACCTGCTTCGTGAAAAAAAATATTCAATTGACGGCGCTAAAACTTATTTAAAAAATAATAAGAAAAAGGCCGAGAAAGATTTAGCATTACTAAACAGCCTTAAAAATATTAAAAGCTTTTTAGTTTCTTTAAAAAGTAGTTTGTAATTTTTTACTTTGATTCGGCAAATGCAATCTGATGTTCATTTGCATAAGTAATCGACGTTAAATTCAACTCCTCCCTAAGCATTTGAAATCCAGCCAAGTCAACTTCTAAAGAAACTAAACATTCAATATGAATGGTGTGAAACTGTTTGCCAGATTCTGCAATAAAAACAGTTGACGATTTTATTTGTTTATGGTTTGTTGTAGTTGCCCTTAAAAATTGGGCAAAATTTGATAACGCAGTTGCAGAAGTGTGTGTACTAATTTGCAAATCCATTTCAATTTTTCGCTCTGTTCGTAAACTTATATTATCAACAATAGTATCGACCATTTGTTTGTTAGGTACAGAAATATATGTTTTAATTTCAGTTCGTATCCTAGTACTTCTCAATCCGATTTTTTCAATTGTACCCGTAAAATTATTCACTTTTACCATATCGCCAACCGTAAAGGGCTTGTCGAAAAATATAATAAACGAAGCAATAATATTTTCCAAACTTTCACGCATTGATAACGCAACTGCAGCTCCAACAATACTTAAACTTGTAACTAAATTTCCAATATTTTCATTGAACACATAGTGCAACACCATTAATATACCAATGATATATAGTATTACTTTAAAGAAATCTCTAAAAAATAAAATTAATTGATCATCAGTTTGATCCTTTGAAAGTTTAGCTTTCTCGTCTAAAATGATTGCAATAAACTCAAGCGTGCGTAAACAAACTCTGATCAATAAAATGATAAATAACAATTTAACAACGGACTCCATCCCTTGTTGCAAGGAAATTTTATAAATATGTATATTCCATATTTCCGGAAATTTTAATTCATAAAAAGCAACAATCGCTACCATGAATAATAAGAATCTTTCAATAGGTATAATCAGTCGATGAACATGTGATTTTCTTAATTCAGAATGATTTTTTTTATCAATCCAAGTGTATATAAGACTAGCAAAAAAACGAGATACTAACCGTTTTATGAAAACAGCAATTAGCAAAATTCCTAAAACAATTAAGTAGCTTTTTAACGGATTGGATAATATGTTTTGATCTAAATTCATAAATTATATTTTAGTCTTCCCATTTTAACAATTGCATTGATTTTCCATCAAATACGCCATAAGTATACAACTTAATCCAATCACCTAAATTAATATAACGTGTAGTTGGGTCAATTTCATAGTCAATCGCAAAATGCCTGTGTCCAAATACAAAGTAATCTATATTCATTTCGGCTGCCTTCTCTTTTGTATAAATAATTAACCACTCTTTGTCTTCTCCTAAAAATACCTCATCAGATGTTCCCGTTTTTGCCCTACTTTTTGCACTAAAGTAATTAGCAAGTCTAATACCCAAATCAGGATGACACCATCTAAACAACCATTGACAAACTGAACTTGTAAATATTTTCTTTAGTCTTTTATACCCATAATCGCCTGGGCCTAACCCATCACCATGTCCGATATAAAACTGTTTATCTCCTAATTTGAATAGATGTGGTTCAAAATATATTTTTGCATTCAACTCTTTTGTAAAATAATCATTCATCCATAAATCATGATTGCCTGTAAAAATGTGAATTGGTATACCTGCATCTGCAATTTGTGCCAAGCATCCTAAAACGCGTACAAATCCTTTGGGAACTACCGATTTATATTCAAACCAAAAATCAAAAATATCTCCTACAATAAAAAATGCAGCAGCATCTTGCTTTGCGTTATTAAAGAATCGAACCAATCGGTCCTCTCGCTTTCTACTCTCCGTTTCATTGGGCGCTCCCAAATGAAAATCAGATAAGAAATATATTTTTTTTCCAGGAGCGAGTTCCATTAAAATTAATTTTATAAAGAGATTTAATCCGTTAACTTATCAACTAAAAAACAATACACTTCTTTTGGGCCATGTACGCCTACAACCAATGTCTTTTCAATATCAGCTGTTCTGCTTGGGCCCGAAGCAAAACTGATCATTGAAGGCATGTGCTCCAAATCATTCTTAAATTGTAGCAAACTATCTGAAATGTCAAAAACCAATTGATGCGTATAAGCAATGCAAATATGTATTGGTGCATAAACACTTACAGCACGACCACTTAATTGTTGACTACTTAAAACAATAGAACCTGTTCTTGCAATTAAATGTTCACACAAAGTAATGGCAGCATCGCAACTTTCTAAATCATCTGTATTGACAGGATCAAACTGATACTCAGTCATGTCATCTAGCCATCCCGTTTCTTTTGAATAAATTTTTTCCCATTCTTTTGCCTTAATTAAAGCAGCAAGTTGTTGAGCTAATTCGCCATCGTCAGCACAATAAATAAATTTACCAGTCAATTCGGTAAACTTTTCAGCAAATCCAATGGCCAATTCTTGTTCGGTAGGAATAAAAATAGGAGTATCTGCTAATTGATCAGGAAAAGGAACAGGCACTGGCGACTTTAGTGCCTGCTTAATTTTTTTTAATATTTTATTTCTAGCGCCTTGAGATTCCATTTCAAATATTATTCATTATTACCATTCGCATCCGCAGCACCAATGGTTGCATTTGCATGGTCAATAGTGTCATCAACATTTACATCATTAGCAGGTGTTGCTCTTTCCGTATTATCAGATGGACTTACTACCGTTGTTTCGGTAGGTGCAAAAGTTTCATGTATGTCGCCATTTTTTTCAGTTTCAAATGGACGCTTACCAACCAAATCCTCTACATCACTTTTGTGTAACACTTCTTTATCTAATAATGCTTTTGCTAATTTTTCAACATCTCCCTTATGTTCAGTCAACAATTGTAGTGTTCTTTGATATGCTTCTGCAATCATTTTTCTAACTTCTTCGTCAATTATTTTACCAGTCTCTTCACTATATGGTTTTTGAAAAGTGTTTTCTTGCGAAGGATCATAGAAACTTACATTGCCAATTTTTTCATTCATTCCATAAGTTGTAACCATGGAGTAAGCCATCCTAGAAATTTGTTGTAAGTCGTTAGAAGCACCTGTTGAAATTTTGCCAAAGAAAATTTGTTCTGCAGCTCGTCCTCCCAATGTCATACACATTTGATCTGTTAATTGCTCAATTGTATATAAGTATTGCTCTTTAGGAGTGTATTGAGCATAACCCAATGCAGCAGTTCCTCTTGGCACAATCGTTACTTTTAACAATGGATATGCATGCTCCAAGAACCAGCCGCAAATTGCGTGTCCTGCTTCATGATAAGCAATCACTTCTTTTTCATTTGGAGAAATGATTTTATTCTTTTTCTCTAGGCCACCGATGACTCTATCAATGGCATCTTGGAAGTCTTGCATTTCAACACCACTCTTCCCTTTTCTTGCCGCAATTAAGGCAGCTTCATTACAAACATTCGCAATGTCCGCTCCAGCAAATCCAGGAGTTTGTTCAGCTAATTTATAAATATCTAAACTTTCAGAAACTTTAATAGGGCCTAAATGCACTTTGAAAATTTCTTGACGACCTTTTACATCGGGGCGATCAATTGAAATTTGACGATCAAAACGACCTGGTCTTAACAATGCACTATCCAATACATCTGGTCGGTTGGTAGCCGCTAAAATAATAATACCCGTGTCGCCTCCAAATCCATCCATTTCAACCAACAATTGGTTTAATGTATTTTCACGTTCATCATTACTCATCATCGCGTTTTTACCGCGCGCGCGTCCAATGGCATCAATCTCATCTATAAATATAATACAAGGTGCTTTCTCTCTTGCTTGTTTAAACAAATCACGTACACGACTTGCCCCCACACCCACAAACATTTCAACAAAGTCAGAACCACTCAAACTAAAGAAAGGTACCTGTGCTTCGCCTGCCATTGCTTTTGCTAATAAAGTTTTACCTGTTCCTGGAGGGCCTATTAATAAAGCACCTTTTGGAATTTTACCTCCTAGGGAAGTGTATTTTTTTGGATTTTTCAAGAAGTCAACAATCTCCATAACTTCTTCTTTTGCTTCTTCCAATCCAGCCACATCTGCAAATGTGATATTTACTTTAGTGCCGCCTTTTTCAAATAAGGTAGCTTTAGATTTTCCTACATTAAATATGCCCCCGGGACCTCCACTACCACCAGCACCACCGCCCATTTTGCGCATTAACAATACCCAAACCACCACAATCAATACCAAGGAGAAAACAGTATTCGCAATGGGACCAAACCAATCACTATCCGTATCAGAGATGCTATCTGGTGTATTTGTGATAGCGTACTTTGCATAGATATCTTGAACTTCTTTATTAAAAGAGGACCAATCATCCACTTTATACTCAAACAAGTAGTTGCCTTTTATTTTTTCCTTGTTCAATTTAGTTTTAAACTTTTGAACATAGTAATCCTTTTGCAGGCTATCGCCTTTGATATAAATACGAACTACTTTTTTATTTTCAACTTTTACAAACTTCTCAACGTCACCACTCGACATTATTTTAGCAAACTCATTATGTGAAATAGTATTCACATCTGGTGCCATTTTTGAGAAAAAGGTAGCGTATAATAAAATTGAAAACACGATTCCATAAACCCAATAGATATTGAATTTTGGCAACTTTGGGCCATCCCCTAATGGTCCTTTCTTTTTTGAATTATTATTCTCAGGTATCATGTGCAATTATTAATGGCGTTAGTTATAACGATATAACAAACGGACTTTAAATTAGTTTTCTAGATCGTGAATTTTAGCATCAGCATCACTCCACATTTCTTCCAATTGGTAGAATTTTCTTGATTCAGGATGCATTACATGTACAACTACATTGATATAGTCAATGAGTAGCCACTGAGCAGCCGTTTTTCCTTCACTTTTGTATGGATATTCTCCACACTTTTGTTTTACTTCATACTCTATGTTGTCGGCAATTGCTTTAAGCTGTGTGGTATTATTTGCCTCACAGATAATGAAGAAATCAGCCGCAGCTTCGTGAATTTTCTTAAGGTCTAAGCTAATTATATTTTCTCCTTTTTTATCCTGAATCGCAGCGATAATGGTTTTGAAAATTTTACTACTACGTGTTAATTGCGTTGGAGATTTTTTACGATCTTTTAATGCGGAAAGCGTTTCCAATAATGTTTGTTTAATTTGTTAATGCCTACATAGTTAAATCATTTTGCCAATCATTGTTTGAGACGCAAATGAAACTAACTAACTTTACAAAAATAACAATTCTTTGTTACCTGCCACACCAATTATCACATTAGGCGAGCCGCTCATAGAACTATCATCGATAGATAGTACCAATATTTATGCCATAAGCCAAATTATGGAAGACAAAGCCGTATCTGGCAGTTGCTATCGCGCTGATTTTCAAACCCATGGAAAAGGACAACAGGGGAAGGTTTGGAATAGTGAAATGGGTGAAAATTTGCTATGTTCCTATGTATTAAGCCTAAGTGACTTAAAAAAAGAGATAGATTCAACCGAATTTGCTTCCTTAAGCACCCAATTTGGTCTTTCCGTAGCGGTTTCATTGGCCGTTTCGGATTTTTTTAGTGCAATGGCTGGGGAAGAAACTAAAATCAAGTGGCCAAACGATCTTTATTGGCGTGACAGAAAGGCAGGTGGAATTTTGATTGAAAATAAGGTTAGAGGGGCAGCTTGGACTTGGAGTATTATTGGAATTGGCATCAATATCAATCAAACTCAATTTGAAGTAGAACAGGGTAATCCTGTTTCTCTGCTACAAATTACAGGTAAGCCCTTTTCAATAAAACTACTTGCAGCTCAATTGTCAGCTGCTTTAACGAATCGAGTTAATGAATGGCTTTTGGGCGGATTTGAAAAAATGTTAATCGAATACAACAATAGATTGTTTAAAAAAGGAGAGGACGTTAAATTCATAGCCAATCAAATTCAATTTACTGCAAAAGTAATTGGCGTTAATAAGGAAGGACAATTAATTGTACACAAAGGCATTGAACAATACTTTAATTTTGGAGCAATAAACTGGGTAATATAAACATGGAAATAAAGTTAACACAACATAGTAAAGGTGGTGGGTGTGGTTGCAAAATTGCACCATCCGTACTTTCTGAAATTTTAGCTGCACATAATGTAGGTGCAAAAAGTAATATACCACAATTGTTAGTAGGTAACGATAGTAGAGATGATGCTGCTGTATATCAAATTGATGAAAAAACAGCCATGATTAGCACAACTGATTTTTTCATGCCAATTGTAGATGATGCTTTTGCATTTGGGCAAATTGCTGCCGCCAACGCCATAAGCGATGTGTATGCTATGGGTGGTAAACCTATTTTTGCGTTAGCGGTATTGGGTTGGCCTTTGGCAAACTTGCCAGCAAGTGTTGCAGCACAAGTGATGGAGGGTGCGCGCAAAACTTGTACAGATGCAGGTATCGTGATTGCAGGTGGCCATAGCATTGACAGTCAGGATCCAATTTTTGGATTAGTTGTAAACGGATTGGTTGATATTGAAAATTTAAAAAGAAACGATACTGCAAAAGCCGGTGACTTATTAATAATTACAAAGCCACTAGGTGTTGGTATTCTTGCAACTTCTCAAAAAAGAGGAATATTAACCGAGCCTGATTTAGCATTGCTTGTTAAACAATTAACTACCATAAATAAAGCCGGTGAAGCTTTAGGGAAAATAAAAGGAGTGCATGCAATGACCGATGTTACTGGTTTCGGATTAGCAGGACATTTAACTGAAATGATGGAAGGGAGTAATTTAACAGCGAAACTTTCTTATGCTAAAATTCCTATTATACCAGTTGTACGCAACTATATTGCACAAAAAGCAATACCAGGAGCAACTGGACGTAATTGGAATGCAACCGTTGATGGCATTGAATTAGATGCAAGTATTGATGAAAAGGAAGCAAGTTTAATTTTACCAGATCCTCAAACCAATGGCGGATTGTTAATTGCAGTGGATCCAAGTGCTTTAGCAGAAGTGCAAAAAATATTAAACGAAGCAGGTATCCAATACACTGAACCCATTGGAGTTTGTGAAGCAGCAAGCAATAAAAGAATTGTAATCAGCGCTTAATTATTCAAAAATTAAATTTCCTTTATTTTTGATATGCTCTGGAGTAAGCTCTACCACTAGCTGTACGCCCTTTATGTCACGAATGGTTTGGGTGATTTCTTTTACCTTATCATCTTCAATCCAAGCGCCCTTAATCCACCAAATAAAATCCATGTGTTTTAATTCAGGAAGCAAGTACTCGCCGTCATATTGATTATGATATACAAAATGCTGGAAAGTAGTATTTGGCTCATTCGCTTCATACATTGAAAAATAATAGGTTCTATTTTTTCTTTTCAAAGCAATTTCATGTTCAGGGTTAAAACGAAATTCAAATCCCATGGACTGATTTAATAATAAACAGAATTGGAAATTTTTTATGGGCGCAGTAATACCAAGGATACGCGTACCCTCAAAATCATGTTCATTAATTTCTTCTTGATTTAAAATTAGCTTTGCACTCATTGATTAAAATTGAATATCGAATTTAATTTCCGCTCCTCCTCTTTTTATTGTCAAAGTAGTTTTATCCCCTTTCTTAAACTTCCCTAAAGCTTGCATATAGCCCATTACATCAATTAATTTATAATCGCCAAGTTGTACTAACACATCTGCTCCTTTTAAGCCAATTTTTTCACCCAATTTTCCTTGACTCGTGCCCTCAATCCTAACGCCAGTGCCGGTAAACGCATAATCGGGCATAACTCCTAAACTCACCGTAAACTTAGTACTCTTCCCCATACTTTGCTCACGCGTTTTAAGAAAATCTAATTTACCATAACTTGCTGTAGTCTTAATAATGCTTTGCACCAAACGTACAATATCCTTTTCTCCATCATAATTTACTTTATCCCAATCATCTGTCGCTTTATGATAATCTGCATGACTTCCTGTAAACATAAATAAAACGGGCATCTCCTTACGATAAAAACTTGCATGATCACTTGGCCCTGTGCCTGCACTATCATAATGGGTTAATAATGTAGTATGCGTTTTTGCTAAAACTTCGGCCCATTTACTTGAAGTGCCAAATCCACCAATCGTTAATTTACGTGCAGTGTCATATCTGCCTACCATATCCATATTAATCATGTAATTAAAATTTCCATTGTAAGTAGGATGATCCAACCAATACTTACTTCCCAACAATCCTAATTCTTCGCCTGAAAAATGTATAATTAAATAGTTATTATTTTTGGAAGCTTGTTTAACCAAAGATTTTGCCAACTCTATCAAAGCCGCAGTACCACTTGCATTGTCGTCTGCTCCATTATGAACAAAGGTATTTAAATCAAGGCCATGTTTATCTTGGTTATAACCCAAATGATCTAAATGCGCACCAATAATAATGGTATTGTTTGCATGGTTATCAATCAAACCCACAACATTGTGCGCAGTTCGTGTTGGATGTTCAAATTGAATATTCGCATCAATTGTATAGGTAGCTAATTCATCATTAAATAATTTAGCATACCCTTGTTTTGTAAAGTACACTACAGGAATAGCCAACGCTAAAGCAGTATCATATTTATTAAACTGAATATTATCAACCAGGGTTCCACTATTATGAATAAATAAGGCAACAGCCCCTTTACTTTTAAATGTGTTAGTAGTATTTATTAACCATTCATTCATATCAAAATGAGGGTTACTTATATTTTCTTCAAGCACTTCATGCAAATCTTTAAACCAAACCTGCTTTGGTTCATTTAAATTAATTGAAGCCTTGGAGGAAATATTTCCAATACCACTATTTGATAAAGCAATAAAGTCTGAATCAATAATAGCTGATTGATTATTAATTTTTACATAACCGGCAGTGGCAAATTTCTTGCCCTCATCTATCGGAAAACTTTGAATAAATCCATTGTCTCCCATAGGTTGAATCGCGAAACCTTTGTATTGCCCAATAATATAATCTACTGCTTTTAGTTCCCCTTTGTCACCAGCCCGACGACCTTCTAGTTCATCACTTGCTAAGAACTGAATGTGTCCTTTTAAATTTTGAATTAACGCTTTGTCTGACTTACTTAATTTTTGAGCCAATAATCCTAAAGGTGATAACAATAATACCAAACCAACAACTTTACGCATTTTAACTATTTAATGGAGCAAAAATAAGTAAAGGTGATAGTATATAAGTGACTAATATCACGAATATTGCTCATTTAGGTCAATTTCTAATTTCGTAAGTCAACGCCAACCATAAAAGTTAGCTTTGCCACATGCTTAAAGCCGGTATACATATTGCTTTAGTGGGTAATCCAAACTGCGGTAAAAGTTCGCTTTTTAATGCATTGACCGGTTTAAATCAAAAGGTAGGCAACTTCCCTGGTGTCACCGTAGACAAAAAAACAGGCGAACTCGTACTTGGTGGTCACCCATCAACATTGATTGATTTACCAGGGACCTATAGTTTTTACCCTAAAAGAGAGGATGAATGGGTTGCTTATAAAGTACTCATGGGAGTTGATTTGGAAATGCATACTGATGTTATTTTATTAGTAGCAGATGCAAGTAATTTAAAAAGAAACCTACTTTTTTGTAGTCAAATTATTGATTTAAAAAAGCCTGTTGTCTTAGCCCTTACCATGAATGATTTAGCAGCTAAGAAAGGAATCAAAATAGATATCGAAGGATTACAAAATGATTTAGGCATTCCTGTTGTCGCAGTAGATGCCAGAAAAAGCAAAGGACTGTCCGAATTAAAAAATGCTTTAATTGGAATTATCGAAACTCCAAGATCTAAAAATCAAGAAAGCTTCATTGATAATAAAAATTTAGCACCGGCAGCCATTGATGCTTTTAAAAATTTATTTCCAACCACTAGCGACTATGCTGCATTACATTATTTAATGCACCACGAAGCATTTCCTTTGGAGAATGAATTGCAACATAAAATTGAACAAATTGAAATTGACAATAATTTCAACCATACTAAAACACAGGCACAGGAAATATTACAACGATATAGTCATATTCAAGAAATCATGAAATGTAGGGTAACAGCACCTGACCCTACTGCAAAGAAAAAAAGAACAGACAAGTTGGATAATATTTTTTTACACCGTGTTGGTGGATACGCTATTTTATTTTCGGTATTATTTATTCTTTTTCAATCTGTTTTTTGGATGGCTCGATACCCAATGGATGGAATTGAATGGATTTTTACAAACTTAACCACTTACTTAAATACAATCCTTCCAAACGCATGGTGGGAGGACTTATTAGTAAATGGTATTATTGCTGGACTTGGAGGAATATTTGTTTTTATTCCTCAAATAATGATTTTATTTGGACTAATCACTTTATTAGAAGACACTGGATACATGGCGCGTATTAGTTTTTTAAGTGACAAGCTCATGCGCAAAGTGGGATTGAATGGAAAGAGTGTAATGCCAATGATAAGTGGATTTGCATGTGCGGTTCCTGCCATAATGAGTGCTAGGAATATTGAAAATAAAAAAGAAAGATTACTAACTATAATGGTCACTCCATTTATGAGTTGCAGCGCAAGACTTCCCGTGTATACTATTTTAATCTCTTTGGTGATTGACAAAAAAATATACTTTGGTTTTTTAAGTTTACAAGGTTTAGTGATGATGGGATTGTATTTACTTGGAATTGTAATGGCTTTACTTGCAAGCATGGTACTTAAATGGTTTGTGAAAATAAAAGAAAAGAGTTACTTTATTTTAGAGTTACCAGTATATCGTGCCCCTCGCTGGAAAAATGTGGGTGTCACCATGATACAAAAAGCAAAAATATTTGTAACAGACGCAGGAAAGGTAATTATGATCATTAGTTTGCTGTTGTGGTTTTTAAGCAATTATGGGCCTAGCAAACAAATGCAACAAGTAGAAACAATGTATGTTCAGCAAGTTGCAGTACATCCTGAACAAAAAGCGCAATTAGATAAAATATACCATACTCAAAAATTAGAGCATTCCTACGCTGGTGTTTTAGGTAAAACAATTGAGCCCGTTATTGCGCCACTTGGATTTGATTGGAAAATGGGAATTGCCATAATTACTTCTTTTGCAGCACGTGAAGTATTTGTAGGCACAATGGCTACTTTGTATAGTGTGGAAGCAGCCGACAATAGTTCACTAACTGATAAATTAAAGGCTGCTAAACGCCCCGACGGGACGTTGGTATATAGTTTTGCAGCTGCATTATCACTTATGATATTTTATGTACTTGCAATGCAATGTATGAGCACCCTCGTTATCGTGAAAAGGGAAACAGCATCATGGAAATGGCCCGCCATTCAATTTTTCATGATGACGGGCCTTGCCTATGTAATGAGCTGGGGAGTTTATTCCCTACTCAAATAAATTATATTATTACTAATTACGCAATTTGTATAATCCTACTTCTTAGCTGGCGCTGGAGTTTCAATTTGCGCTTTCACTTGAGTAAGGATTTCAGCTTGTAAACTATCAATACTTTTAGATACAAAAACTACATCCTGATGAGCCAAATTACTATTATCTACGATTTGTTTGATGATAGATAATTTTTGATAGTGTTTGTTGATTTCAGTTTCAGAAAACTTTAATGTAAATGTTTTCTCTGCAACAAATGCAGTCAATAACATAATACCCATACCTATAAAAATTCCTTTTACTAAATTGTTGTTTGATTTCATGTTTTATTATTTTATACAACAAATATAATAAATAAAATCAACGCTAATAAGTAGTAAACTTCACATTGGGCCCATAGTAGGTATAGTTCCCAACTGTGATATAAGTTCTAATATAATAGGTGGTTCCGGTAGTCAATCCCGTTACATTGGACGTCATTAATCCATTATTCGTACTTCCATCAGCCAATTTATTTACAGCAATGGTCGGATTAATACTAGTATCCCAACAAACACCTCTTTCTGCAATATTCACAAATGAAGCTGGTATCATTGAAGTAAACACCATATCCGTACTTGTAATATTAGATACCACTCCTGCAACCAATTTGGGAGCAGGTACTTTACCTTTCACCCAGTTAGACGTATTACCGGTTAATTGGAAATTATATAAACTATACAAAACTTCAAATTGGGAAGGTGTGTAAGTGATATTATAATTGGAAGAGGAGAAAGTCCCATCAACGGCAGCAGACGGAGTAATGTCGTACAATCCTACAGCATCAGTTGCAGCAGTTCCTCCATTTGCTGTTAAAGTAACAGATCCAATGGTCTCTCCATTTAACAAACCTGATGAAGTAAAGTTTTTATTTCCAGCACCTAAATTTATTTTTGAACCATAGAATTTTTGGAAATACCTCGCAGTAATCGTTAATGGAGCTGGTGCAACATAACTTGTTGCTAAAGGAATATTATAATCATCAGCCGCCATACTCGTTAATAAAACGGTACCTGTTAAGTTTCCAACAGCAGCATTATTTTTAATTCTAAGATAAATAGTGGTATTGGTAATATTACCTCCCGATTGAGTAATCGTAACCGTATTCGCAAAACCAGTCCCTGAAGTTTTAGAAACTTCAAATCCTGTAGGTGGAGTAACTAAAATATTTTGAATAATAAATTGACCAGAAACATTTAATGTATTTTGCGAAGAAGCAGAACCATATGTGGTATTCATACTTGTAATCGACGAAGTGGTTGAATTGATGATTGGCTTCCTAACTGAAATTGTCATTGTATAAGTATCACTATAATTGGTAGTACCAACCTTCGTATAGTTAAAGGCGCGCACTCTGACTTGTGCATTTTCAACAAGCGTTGTTGCTGTGCCCGAAATAATACCCGTAGTTGTATTTATGGTAAGCCCTGCAGGTAAGGAATCTAATATTTCATAGCCTAAGGCCCTGCCTCCAGAATTCAATGGAGCTACGGTAGTGCCAGCATAGTTTACATAAAATACACTTGGGGAAGGATAAGATATTGATGGAGGAAGTGTAGTAATATTTACATTGGAAACAAAACTATAATTACAAACACCTTTTGTATAATTGTAACTAATTGCATATAATCCACTCGTACTTAATCCGGGAGTAAAGGACCCTGTACTAGTATTTAAGAACATACCAGAAGGACTAGCAGAATAAGTTCCGGTTAATGGTCCATAAATAAAATTGACTTTCTTAACAGTCAAATCATTTTCATCAAAGGAATAAGCACCATAAGATACCGATGTTAATGAATCTTTTAAAACAGTAACCGTAACTTTTGCAGTATTAATACAACCCACTCCTGCACCTGAGCCTACAACCGTATATGTAATTGTTGACATTGGTGTTGCAGTTGGATTCGCATTTAAGGAATTATCTAAACCGGTAGCAGGTGTCCAAGTATAGTTAGTGGCACCAGTAGTATTTAAAATAATCGGAGTGCCTGGACAAATGGTCGTGTCCGCTCTTGTTGCTACTGCCGTTCCATTAATCGCACTTGTTGAAGGCGTTAAACTACCATTTCCATAACCAGTTCCGCTACCTCCAATGTAAAAATTCTCACCAACAGGGAATGAACATGCCATGTTTGAAAGTATCGCTTTTGGTGTGGAAGAACCAGCTGTTCCTCCCATATAAATAGTATTGGAAGGTATAATATAGGGAGTACAAGCACTTTGAGATAAAATGGATTTTGGAGTTGCGGTTCCCGCTGTACCACCAGCATACAAAGATTGCGTATAGTCAATCAATGCAGTACACGCACCTTGAGATAAAATAGATTTTGGCGTGGTCGTACCTGCTGTACCTCCTGCATATAACAACTGAGTATAATCAATCAAAACCGTACAAGATCCTTGAGACAAAATTTCTTTAGCATCTCCTGCACCAGCTGTAGCACCTAAATAAAAATTAGGATAAACAACTTCACCATGGTTGGATGCATCTGCAGTTATTGTTACATTGGTTGTAACCGTATTGCCGCAATTACCATATGTATAAGTAACCAAGTAAGTGCCTACTGTACTTGTATTTGGAGTGATTGCACCATTGGCTGCATTTATTTTTAAATTAGCCGATGAAGCAGTAAAAGTTCCGTTGGTTATTCCTGTTAAAGTTACCGGCTGAACTGTGGTAATACTTGTACTAATTTGAGATGGATAACTGATAGAAGTTGCTCCACCATTATTGCTATTTACAGTGACTATTACAGTGGCCACATTTCTACATCCTGCACTTGCGCCAGTAGCTGTAACAGTGTATGCTGTTGTGGTGGTTGGATTTGCTACAGGATTTGATATGTTTGGATTACTTAATCCAACTGAGGGGCTCCATGAATAAGCTGTTGTTCCTATTCCACTTGTTGTAAGTGTAACACAGTTACCGCTAAAAATAGTAGTATCACTAATACTACTTATAAATGGTCCAGAAGTATTGTTGGAAACATTATTATTTAAAATTCCAGTTGCACTATTTGAGGAACTTCCTCCCATCCAAATATTCATTGCATCAGGGAAAGGACAAGTAGCAGCATTAATATAAGTAGTTGAATAACTACCATAGTTACCCCCTTTATAAATTAATACTGAACTATCTAAATTATAAACGCAGACCGAACCACTGATTGGTGTAGTACTATAACAACCATAGTTTCCACCATGATATATATTTAATGTAGTATCAAAACTTGTTGGACAGGAAGTAGCACTAATATAGGTCATTCCATAAGAACCATAATTTCCGCCATGATAAATATTTAAAACAGTATCAATTCTTGTTGGACAAGCCGTAGCGCTAATGGAAGTACTACCATAACTGCCATAATTTCCACCTCTATAAAACAAAAGCGTAGTGTCATAATTTAATGGACATGAAGTAGCAGACAGCAGTAGCTTTTGGCCAGTGCCTGTACCTGATGTACCGCCAAAGAAAAAATTTGTTTGTGACCAAACGCAATTTATACTTACGGTAAAAAGTAATAATAATATATACTTTTTAAAATTCACTACTTGCTTTCTTGTTTTAATTAAAATGATCTTACACCTCTTCCGCCTGTGCCATTATTTTGACCATTATTATAAGTGTTGCCACCATAAAGTTGTCTATCCGAAACTTGAATTATTGATGGATAGCTACCATAACCATAAAAATCACCACCCTTACAATAATTGCCAGTGTTGGCACCTATCCCTGTAGGCCAACCTGCCGTATTAGCATTTCCATCAGCACCTAATGCCCCATCACCATTTGCAGTGGTGAAGTTGGAATAATCATATCCACTTCCACCTCCAACTACTTGCTCTGAAACATTACCTCCAATTTCCATGATACCATAATAAGTAGCACCAGACTGAGATCGTGTAGTAGTCGCTGTTGCTGCAAAACCAGATCTATACGGTGCCCAGTTATTATCATTCCATTGATAAAAACATAATCCTTCGCCAGACTGTCCCACTCTTTCTTGGTAGGTACCATTATTTGAACCTGTACCACTTGCTTGTGTAATTAAAGTATTGCCCCAAGGGAATTCATAAGGTATCGGATTTAGTGGCCCTCTACAAACTTTTTCATATTCAAAATCAGTCATTGGTCTTAAACCAGCCCAATCTAAATAAGTGGTTAAATCAGTCCAGCTTAAATAATTAACTGGAGTGTAACTCATATAGCTTGTATTGTAAGTGAAAGTTGCAGGTATCGTATTATAAGTACCAGCAACACTTGTGTAAATACTTCCTTTTTGACCACCATTCCCAAAATAAGTATTCACTGAATTCGGATACCTAGTACCCCATTTTGATAATCTTACTGATTGCTGATCATATGTAAGTGTATTTAAAAAATCAACATAACTCACCGCTGTAATTTCATATTTCATACACCACATTGCATTATATCCTATCGGGAAAGTAGAAGGTAAAAAATTAGGGCAACCATAAGTTGAGTTGGAAGTATAATTTGTAGATGCTCCCAAACCTGCAGCTTGCGTTGCTGCAGTAATTAATAAAGGGGTACTCGCATTATTACCTGCTGAGAAATTATTTGAATTGGTTGGTCTACCATCTCCTAAATAAAATTGACCTTGAGGAACATATACCATTTCAATTCCAAATACCTTAAAGTTATCAGATGAGCTAGGTGTAATTGCAGGACTAGTTGTCATTGAACTATTCAACTTTAATGTAACAGTATGTAATCCAATATTACCAAGTCCATTATACGTTCTTCGTACAAAAACGCCCATTCCATCACTCACAGCATCTACTGATAATAAATTAGTGCCACTTGCAATTGAAGTTGCATGATCACCCGATGTTGTACTTACTAAAGCAGTAGCCCAAATATTCGTATTAGAACATGCTTGTCTTTTTATAAAAATCCAGACTCCGTCATAATTAGTAGGACCAGCTGAAATTCTCCAACTATTATCCCACGAAATATTAAATGACACTGTTTTATTAGCATCACTATAAATTGGTGTTGAAATAGTCAAGTTATTAGCTTTAACTGTTTCTAAAATGCCCACCGTTAATAAAAAGAATAAAATATACTTTTTCATATTTGAAATTTTCATTTTTAAAACACTATTAATAAGAACGTACTCCTCTAGCACCAACATATTTATTTCTTGACGCATTTATTGCACTTCCTCCATAATAGGATCTATCTGATACTTGATTATAAATAACGTTTCCGCTATTCATCCAGCCACCTCTTAAAATAGTACCCGAATTGGCTCCTCCAACTGAAGGCCATCCAGTTGTATTTGCAAAACCCGTTGCTGCTAATACACCATCCCCATTTGCGTTTGTGAAAGTGGAGTAATCATACCCCGCACCACCCACGCATTGTTCATATAAGTTACCAGCCATATCCATAATTCCATAATAAGTAGCACCAGACTGTGTTCTATTGGTTGTAGATTTTGCAAACGCACCTGGCCTTTGCGAAATACCATCCCAACAACAATAAAAACAAGGCCCTTCAACAATAGTATAACCCGAGTTTGCATTTGTCCAATCGCTTGCTGTACCAGTTACCGCAGTTATTGTGGTGTTTCCCCAAGGATATTCATTTGCAACAGGAGGTAAAGTGCCTCTACATGCTTTTTCATATTCAAATTCGGTCATCGGTCTTAATCCTGACCAATCAAGAAAAGCAGCGGCCGTTTTCCAAGACAAATATCCTTGTGTTGCCCATGGATAAGAGTTTATAAATGTCGCGGCAACTGTGTTATATGTTCCAGGAGTACTTACCCTGGTCCATTGAGTATAGTTATTACTTTGATCAAAAATCGCTCCTGCAACATTGGGTAAGTTTCCAGTTCCAAGTTCCGTTAAATGAGATGCTTGTTGATCATAGCTTAAGGTGTTTATAAATTCTAAAAACACTCCTGTAGTAGCTTCATACTTCATACAATAAAAACCATTATAGCCTAATGGAAAAGTAGAAGGTAACGCAACTGGACTTCCATAAGAAGTTGAACTTGTATAATTTATTGCACCACCTATACCATTAGTTTGAATGTTAGAAGTTATTAATAATGGCTGGGCTACTGTACCAGCTGAAAAATTGTTTGAATTTGGTGTACGACCATCCCCTAAATAAAATTGACCTTGCGGAACATAAACCATTTCAACACCAATAATTTCAAAATTGTCTGTATTACTAGTTGTAATAGTTGGATTGGTACCAGCTAATTTAACTGTAACAATTTGAGAGGCGACATTACCTACCACATTTGTTCCAATACGTCTAACAAAAACACCCATTCCATCACTTACAGCATCCACTTGCACATCGGTAGAAGTAGCGCTATTACTTGCTAATTTAGCAAGATGATCACCACTTGTTGTACTTAATTTTTGATGTACCCATGCATTATTTCCAGAACAGTTTTGTCTTTTCACAAAAATCCAAACAGCATCCCAATTAGTTGGACCTGCATTGATACACCAGCTATTGTCCCAAGCCATGGTAAATGTTAATGTTTGGTTTGCTGAAGAATAACTTGGTGTTCCTGATATCACCAAGTTGTTTGCAGATGCTTGTGCTATAAAAAGCAAACTGCCTACAATGAGTAAATAAAGTTGTTTCATATTTATTAATTTGTATTTTTTCATTTTCATAATTTTATTTATTAATAACTTCTTACCCCTCTACCTCCAATATTTCTATCTCTCGTATTACTTAAGTTCCTATTATCTCCTCCATAAAATTGTCTATCTGAAACCATCATTTGTGCAGTTTGACTTCCATTGGTATAAAAACCACCACCTTTTAAAATTGTACCTGAACTTGTTCCACCATCCGTTGGCCACCCAGTTACATTAGCAAGTCCTTTTACTGTTAAATTACCATCTCCATTTGCGGTAGTAAACGTAGAATAATTATACCCAGTTCCGCCACCAACACATTGCTCCACTACATTGCCGGCCATATCCATAATACCATAAAAAGTAGCAGCTGCTTGCACTCTGTTTGAAGTGGATGTTGCTGCAAAACCAGAACGCATTGGACCTGCATCCCAGTTATAATGTACAATACCTTCATTAATTTGATTCATCGTTTCGCTTGAAGTGTTTTGATTATTCATACCACCACTACTAGTATTCATCACAGTTGTACCCCAAGGATATTCATAAGCAACTGGATTCAAAGTACCTCTACAGGCTTTTTCAAATTCAAATTCTGTCATAGGTCTTAATCCTGACCAATCTAAATAGGATGTCAAGTCTTGCCAGTTTAAATATCCTGCGGGTAAATAAGCATTCCATGCATTGTCTAAATTAAAAACAGCAGGCACTGTATTACTTGTTCCAACTGTACCCACTTTTATCATTTGTCTATAACTAGAAGAATTTGTAAAATAAGTATTTGCAACATTGGGATACCTAGCACCCCAAACAGCAAGTCTGGCTGCTTGTTGATCGTAATTTAATGTGTTTAAATAATCAACTATTTGTTGTTGATTTATTTCATATTTCATGCAATAAAATCCATTATAACCTAAAGGGAAAGTACTTGGTAAAGGAATAAAACATCCGTATAAAGGACTACTCACATAATTGCTGTAGGCACCAATTCCATTGGTCTGAGTAGTACTTGTAATTTGCACCGAACCAATAGTATTACCTGCCGAAAAATTACTTGAGTTAGCTGAACGACCATCACCTAAATAAAAACTACCCTGTGGTACATATACCATTTCAACACCAATCACTTTAAAATTATCTGAGTTGGTACTTGAACCAATTAATGCTGGATTATAAGTTCCTGAAAGTTTAACAGTCACACTACTAGTTGACGTAAAGGAACCAATTTGATTATTCGCAGATACATCTCTATGAATAAATACACCCATACCATCCGCAACTGCATCTGCTACTAAACTATAACTACCCGTAACAGCATGATCACCCGAAGTGGTACTTAGCAATGCATGTGACCAAATACCATTGGCAGCACAGGGTTGTCTTTTTACGAAAACCCAAACAGCATCATAATTATTTGGGCCACTTACTCCATTTACTCTCCAGCTATTATCCCACTTAATTGTAAATGTTAAAGTATTTGCTCCACTATTATAAGTTGGTGTTCCAATTACTAAATTATTAGCAAAAGAAGAACTAGCTATGAATAATAGAATAAATAAGTAGATTGTTTTTTTCATAAATTAATTACTAATTGCTGAGTTATATAAACCAAGTTCGTTGGGATTGTTCGCGCCAAATTCGCCTTGATCAAAACGATAATATAATACCAATTTTGTAGAAGGATTTTGATCTGCTGTTGAATTAGGGTTAATGGATGAATACATATATTTCTGAATGAAATTTGCTGAAAGTGAAATTTTCCAAATTCTCATTTCATCGATTGAAAAATTTCCATTCTCGCCTATTCCATTTATATTTCCACCAAGCCTAAAATAGCTTGGTAAATAGGAAACAGCATCTACAGTATAGGTTTGAACCAATACACCATTTTTATATACTTTTAAATTTGTACCACTTCGCACTACTGCAATGTGAACCCATACATTTAATTCAAGTGCACAAACAGTTTGCCAAGTAGACGGGCCACCTAAATCAGTTGCTAATATTTTTAATTGAGTACTGCTTTTGCCAATCTCTAATGCATCGTTCAAATAAGAACTAAAAATTCGATCATTCGCACCATCAGCTCCAGTATTATTAACCCAAAATTCAAGTGTAAAATCTGTTAAGGAGTCTTGCAAATATGCTTTACCAATTGCAAAAGTTGACGTCCCATCAAAATTTAATGCATTGCCTAAATTGCTATTCACATATTGCAATGATTGCAAGTTAGGCAAAGTAACCTGTGCATTCATTTCAGTATGAATGAGCATTAATAAAAAGATGGTTATTAATTTATTCATTATCTATTGTAAATCGCCAGTTAATAACACAGATCCACTTGCATAACATAATGCTGTTGCAATTGCATATAAACCTGAGGTTTGTGAATAATTATAACGATTACTAGCTCCACTGAAACTAATAATATTATTGTCAGACTGTAAAATCATACAAGAAAATCCAGTTGGTACTGTACTATCAAACGTGATAGTGAATGCGCTGCCTGAACATACCAATACTTTACCATTATAGGTTGCGGCATTTGCAGCACTAATTGTAATACTTGAAGTTACTGGACTTAGTGCAGCATTAAAACCAGCAATAGTTGAACTAATTGTTGAAGATCCAATAATTGCACCACTTAAGTTCACATCTGCAAAAGTTTTAGTTCCTGCAAATGTTTGTGCAGCAGTAGTTACCACACCACCATTGGTTCCATCTGCTGGTGTTAAAGTTATTGTTGTGCCACTAATGGTAGCACCTTTTGCATTGGAAGTTGCACTTATTGAAGCAACAGTTGAAACTCCAGAGATTGCCGCTGGAACCGAAGTCCAAGTTGTTCCATTGGAAGTTAATACATTACCTGTTGTTCCAGGGGCAAGTGTTTGTATCGCATTGGTGCCGTTACCTACTAATATAGCATTGGCTGCGAATGTACTTGCACCCGTACCACCACTTGAAACACTTAATGCAGTTGTTAAACTTAGTGTGCCGGCACTTAAAGAAGTTCCAATAACACCACTACCACTAATATTAAAATTCGAAGTGGATTGTTGTGTTGTTGAGTTATTGATATAAGATCCACTACCCGAAGGTAAATCTGCAGCAACCAACGCTCTAAACGTTGGTGCACCAGCCGTTGATCCAGTAGAAGGTCCAGCGAAAATAAAATTTTGTGTTGCAGTAGATGAACCGATACCACCACTTGCAATTGGCAATGGTGTTGTTAAACTCAATGATGCGGCACTTAATGAACCACCAACTATTCCATTTCCACTTATATTAAAATTAGAACTTGCTTGTTGCAATGTGGAGTTGTTGATATATGAACCACTGCCCGCTGGTAAGTCAGCAGCAACTAAAGCTCTAAAACCTGGAGCACCTGCAGATGAACCCGTTCCAGGTCCGGCAAAAATATAATTTTGAGTTGCAGTAGAAGCGCCCGTACCCCCTTGCGCAACTGTAACTAAAGCATTTGTTGTTAAAATGGTGGTGCTCGCATCAGGCAATGTAAACGTTTTTTCAGAAGTCGTAGGACCAGTAAATTTAGTAAACCCATTTCCTGTGCCACCAAATGTACTTGCTATTACAGCCGTTAAATCGGCAGTGCCATCAAACGCATTTCCATAAATATTTTTACTAGCAGCTAATTTAGTTGCAGTGCCAGCATTACCATTTAAAGAGGCCGTAATGATACCTGCAGAAAATGCACCGGTTGCATCTCTAGCTACAATTGCATTTGCGGTATTTAATTTTGTAGCGGTGGTTGCAGAATTAGCAACTTTACCTGCAGTACTAATAGTTGCAAACTTAGTGTCAGCAATATTTGCACTTGCATCAATATTAGCATCTGTGATTCCTGATATGGTATTTAAAGATGCATCAATATTTTTATTTGTTAATGTTTCAGCGCCAGCCAATGTTACTAATGTACCTGATGTTGGCAATATTAATTGAGTAGGTGCAGTAGTTTTTAAAGTGATATCTGAATTATTGGAACCATTCGTTCCTGAAGTTGTAAAATTTGCACCAACATTGATAGATCCACCTAATGTAATTGTGTTAGCATTAGAATTTGCAACACCTGTACCACCGTTGATTGAATTTATTACACCAGTAATTTGACTTCCGCCAATTGAACTACCTGATACATCACTTAAGGTTGCTAATGTTCCCGATGTTGGCAATGTTAAAACAGTGGTTCCCGTAGTTTTAAGGGTAATGGAAGCAGCATTTGAAACATTCGTACCACTTGTTACTAAATTTCCACCAAGTGTAATTGTTTTGCCAGTGTTGTCAACACCTGTTCCCCCATTTGCAGCAGGTAAAATACCAGAAACAGCCGAGGCTGAAATATTATTAATTGCATTCGTCACATATTGTGTATTTGCAATGGTACTATCATTTGAAGGATAAGTTGCAGTTGGCACTTTAGGTGTTCCAGTAAATACAGGACTTATTGCTCTTGCAACATTACCTGTACCTGTTGTTGAAATTTCTTCAATCACTCCCGATCCAGCACTCACACGACCTAAAATTTTATTGGTTGCACTTACATTTTGAATTTTTGCGTAAGAAACATTTGAATTAGCAATTTTAGTTGTTGTAATTGCGTCCGCACCAACTGTTGTTGTACCTGTGTTATCAATAGTAACATCACCAGTCATATCTACTTTAGCTGCCTGATTGTTTACATCACCAACTATAATTTTTCCGCTTTCTAATAATGAACCTATCGAAGAAACTCCAGTGATAATTGTATTAGATGCACTTATAATTCTTCCTTTTGCATCAACCGTTAAAGTTGGAACAGATGTTGCGCCACCATATACTCCACTTGTAACGCCTGAGTTTGCTAAAGTAGTTGCAAATGTTCCAGTACCAGTTCCTGTTACATCCCCAGTTAAAACAATGGTTTGGTCACCCGAATTGGTGCCAGAAATAGTTGCATCATTTACAAGGTTTAAAGTTTTTGAAGTTGCACCACCAGCAATTGTAAATCCTGTATTTGCTTGAGCAAGGGTTACGCCATTAATTATTTTATTTGTTAATGATTCTGTTCCAGCAAGTGTTGCAATAGTACCTGAAGTTGGTAAAGTAATATTAGTTGTTCCTGTTGAAGTTAAGGTAGTAGCAAAATTTCCAACAGTAGTAAAATCATTGGCAGTAACTATATTACCACCTAAGGTTATTGTTTTATTGCCATTATTTACGCCTGTACCACCATAAGCACCACCAATAGCTTGTGCTAAATCGGAAGTGCCATCAAATGGATTTCCATAAATATTTTTTGTTGCAGCTAATTTAGTAGCTGTATTTGCATTACCATATAAATTACCGGTAACATTTCCTGTTACATCTCCTGTAACATTACCAGTTAAGTTACCTGTTACATTACCAGCCACATTACCAGTTAAATTACCTGTAACATCACCTGTTACACTACCTATTAAGCCAGCAGATATAACACCAGCGCTAAAATTACCTGAGGCATCTCTTTTAACAATCGTATTATTTGTATTTGCTGAAGTTGCAGCATTTGCCAATAATTCAGCAGTATGAATGGTGGATGAACTTGATCCTCCAACACTATTTACAGTTGGCGCTGCAGCAATACCGGTCAAATCACCAGACAATTGTATTTTACCTTTTGATGAAGTGGTCGCATCAGGAGTTGCAACTACTACTGCATTATCAACATAATCTTTAACTGCTTTTGCCGATGGATATTTTACATTCGAAGTACCATCAGCACTTACATCTGTACTTTTATTACCGATATTTTCTTTAAAGCCAAACCTTGTAATTAAACTAGCCGTGTCAGTAACCAACGCTGCGATTCTTGCATTATTATCAATCATTGCATCTCTGTAATTGGCCAACATATTTAGCGTATCATCCGTCTTTAAATATGGAAGTAAAAATGCAGGCATATCCGTAAAACTCACTCTATTATTAATTGCAGCAGTATTGGCAGCAATATTAGTAGCATTGGTACTTATATTCATTGCATTATTGGCAATGTTAGTGGTATTAGTAGCTATATCGTTGGAATTGGTATTAATCAAACCTCTTAATACAGTTGAATCAGCAACGGATTTTGCATATAAATTTGTTGAATCAGATCTTAGTTTTGTAGACAATGTTAAAGAATCCGTTTGCTCTTTTAATAAATTAGTATTAATTGTAGAAGTGTTCGCATTAATTAAATTTCTAAAAGTAGTCGAGTCAATTCGTTCTTTATTTAAGTTCGCTATAATATCGTTGGTATTATTTGTAATATTTACTTCACTTGAACTAATTCTCGAAACAAGTGTAGCAGAATCGGCTTTTTCTTTCGCCAAATTATTTGCAATATTTGTATTTGCTGTATTTATTAATGTTCTCAACACATTAGAGTCAGCGACAATTTTAGTATACACTGCAACAGAATCAGTCGTAGATTTTGCTTTTGCTCTTGCTATCTCTGCAGCCAAATCACCACCAGCACTTGTACTGAGTGCATTAATTCTATTTGATAAAGAAACAGTATCACGACCAATTCTCAAACTCAACATATTTGAAGTATCCGAAATATTTACTTTCGTATTGATAGAAGCAATGGTATTAGATCTTATCGCATATGGTAATAACATAGCAGCTGTATCAACTATATTAACCTTTGTATTGATAGAAGCAATGGTATTAGACTTATTTGCATAAGGAGCTAATAATGCTGCAGTATCCGCATACTTAACTCCCGAAATAGATTGAAGATAAGGTGCAATAATTCCTGGGATTTGCGCAGAATCCAATTTAATATTAATTCTATTTGATAAACTAGCTGTATCTAATTTTCTCAAATATGGATTTAACATAGATGCAGTATCCGATAAATTTAACTTTGCCCCAGAGGTAGCACCTGCAGCTGCAGCAAGTGCACTCACTTTTTTAGAAACATAAAGCGTGGTAGCAATCGTACTATCTGCAGTTGCTGTATCCTGTGTAATGGTAACAGGTCTGCCATTCAATAATGGAGAAGTAATTGTTTTATTCGTAAATATTTCATTACCAGCTAAAGTTGCAAGTGTACCCGTAGTTGGTAAAATAATATTACTTGCAGCCGTTGTTGTAATGGTTAAATCACCAATTCCTTTTGTAATAATATTATTGGCAATGGTAATAGTTTTGCCATTATTATTCACTCCTGTACCTCCTTTTATACTTGGCACAATGGTTCCAATTGATAAAGTTGAATCGGCAACAGCTGCTCTTCCAGCAACAAATGCATAAGGAACATTCCAAAATTGAGAAGTGCCTAAATCAACATATTCATTTGTTGGTGTCCAGTTAGGATCAGGCAAAGTTGGTGCAACAGCCAATTGTATATTCATGAAATATATCCCCGAAGACCAATCAATAGCTAATAAGTTAGCGGCACCACTTGTTCTCGTTCCCTTTCCAATTACTATGGTAAAAATTCCTTCATCCGTTGATGTTACTTGAAAGCTTTCTGAGTAAACAGAAGTACCCGTTGCAGTTCCTTTTAAAATATTAACCTTTGCATAAACTGTCCTCGCAACAGCTGCATTCCCATTAGCATCTCTAGCAACTGCTTGGAATAAAATTCCATCAGGAATGGTAGTTTGCGAAAATGCATTCATTGATGCAGATACGCTAATAATTAATAATAAAAATCTAAAATATTTAAACATGTAAGTCCAATTATTAATTTTTTAAAAATTTAATCGTTGTCAAAATGCTACTAGAACTTACTTCTACAAAATATATTCCTGTAACTAAAGATGATAAGCTCAATCTAAGTCCACTTAGTAATTGTTGCTGAGTGGTTTCAGTTGCATAAACTGGTTGACCCGTATTATTATAAACCATCACACTAAACTTGCTATCATTTGGCAACTTACCTGTATACTTTACAATCGTATAAGTATTAACCGGATTGGGTGCAAGAGCAAGCATAATTTGAGTGTTAGTAAAATCGATATTAACTGAGCAAGTGGAATAAAAGTCACCTTTTTTGCTAGTACTAAATTTTGAAATACTATTAGTCACCTTAATACAATTTTCTCCATTAATTAAAATAGGGCTGCTATAGGTGCTTGTTTTCATATTACCACCAATACTACCAAGCGAATAGCTGATATTAATTTGCGCATTTGCACAAAAACAAAAACATAAAGAAATTATAGTAACTAAAAATTTCATATATATTTTTTTTCTAAGATATATTTACTTTCTTCCTTATGCTTCATGATAGATTCAGAGAAATCGTCATTAGAGTTAAAACCAGCGCTTTTAATAATTGACTCAACTGTCAATTCAGCATTTAATGGATTGGTAAATTCACTCCAAAAATGCTGGAATTTATACTTGCTACATAACATGTCAAAATCCATCCCATAATTGCTAAGCGCAATTTGATTGACTTGGTCCGTATTGATATTTAATATTTTTGCCATGTTATCGATTGAAACAGACTTATGTAAAAAGTACTGGTTAACGAAAAAATGGTGCTCAAATAGATATTTGTCTCTAGTTTCCTTTTTTAAGAAATTGCGGAACAAGAAATGTTTTATGTAAAAAGTAAAGCTCATAGTTTATTATCTATAAGGCTCTAAGATTATCATAAAAGAGTAGAAAGTCAAATACTAGTAGAAAAAGGAAGGATTTCCACGAAAAATAATGTGAAACATTGATAAACAATACATATATACATAATTATTATTACATATATATTAATAAAAAAGAATAAAAAATGGTATCAATTGGTATTTAAAATTTTTACCAAATCAACACAAAAATAAGATTAAAATAAAGGAAGGAAACTGTATAGCAAAAACACCTATTTAGTCGTAACCGCATCCACAATATCGGATGGATTTCCGCCGTGAAATTTCTTAAAAGGCTTATATAAATGTTGCCTCGACGAAAAGCCAACTTCTTTAGCCAATGCATCAATCGTATAATTGAGGTACTTGGGATTATGTATGATATCAATAAAATAGTCCACCCTGTTTTTATTCACTAAATCATTAAAGGTCATGGAGTACTTGTAATAAACAAACTTATACAAATCATTACTTCCTATTTTCAAAATCTTAGCTAAATGATCTAATGAGGCTTCGTTATTTGTAAAATACAATTTTGTATAAAATTCAT
>CANCEU010000011.1 GCA_947375185.1 Chitinophagaceae bacterium | reverse complement strand
CTTTCATGTCAGCATAAAAACGCTTAGCCTTATTGATATCTAAGTGATAGTCTAACTGATTGATGATGTCATATAAGAATGTACGTGTAACGATAGAAATACCTTCACCATTTGCACCAGAACCATCACCATGGAAAGGATTGTTAAATTGATACTCTTCGTTATTTGTATATTGTAAGTTAACAGTTGTAGAATATTTTAAGCCTGGAGCAATTTTGTATTCTACATTTTGATTCGCAATTGCATTCAAACTCTTTAACCATCTTTTATCATTCGCTGCAACATACAATGGATTGTAGTGTGCAGGGAAACCTAAGTTATCTCCACTGATGTTTAATGAACCATCTGGACGGAAAGGATTTTGTGTTGGTCTTAATACTAAAGACACATACGCTGGGTTACCAAAATAACCACCACCACCAGAAGGACCTGAAGAAGCTAATGCAGAATTTTGCAATACGCTACCAGCAGAAACTTTAGTTGTAAATGATAATTTATCAGTTGCATTGTGAGTAACTTTTACGTTACCAGTCACTCTTGTTAAATCAGTTCCAATTGTAGTTCCTTGTTGTTGGAAATATCCACCTGAAGCAAAGAATTTAGTTTTTGCATCACCACCACTCACGCTTAAGTTATATTGCTTTTGATCACCTGGTCTTGTAATTAAACCATACCAGTCAACATCGACACCATTACCAAAGCCATAACTATTAATAGTTGATGTAATTGTTGCAGCTGTAGAACCGTTATTTGCTAAGCCTTCTTTTAATAATTCCATCCAATCGTTGGTTCTTAATGGACGACCAGCTACTGGAGGTAAGATTACATTGTTTTGACCTACTTCAGTATCAAAACGGAATTGAGTTTTACCCGTTCTACCACTTTTTGTAGTAATCACGATAACACCATTCGCACCACGAGAACCGTAGATAGAAGTTGCAGCCGCATCTTTCAATACAGTTACATTTTCGATATCGTCAGAGTTGATTGTTGATAATACGTTTGTAGAAGGGTTGATGTTAAATCCACCACCGTTACCGTTTGAAAGGTCACCGTCGTTAATTTGAGCACCATCCACAATGTATAAAGGACGCGCACCAGAGTAAGAGAATGAACCCACACCTCTAATACGGATTGGAGTTACCGCACCTGGTTGACCAGTTGAAGATGAAGCCTGTAAACCAGGAGCAGCACCTTGTAACATTTGGTCTAAAGAAGCGAACGGCTTGTTCTCAATTTTAGTTGCATCAATTTTAGAAATAGAAGCAGTTACGTTCGACTTTTTCGCAGTACCGTAACCAACTACTACCACCTCATCTAATTGAGAAGAAGTAGCTTCTAATTTGATTGTAAAATTCGTGTTATTCCCAATAGTTACTTGAGCCTCTTCAAAGTTAATTGACTTAACTACTAGGACTTTAGCTGTTGCTGGAACAGTTAATTTAAAAGATCCGTCATCTGTTGTATTAGCACCAATTTTTGTGCCTTTTACAATCACTGAAGCATTCGCTACAGGGACGCCTTTTTGATCGGTTACTCTACCAGCCAATTGACGAGTTTGTGCAAATACAGACACAACTGTCAATAAACTTAGAGTCAACATCAACATAAGTTTTCTCATATTAAAAATTTAGAAGGCGAATTTACCATATCATTTGCATATATTAATGAAATGTTAAAGTTTATTCTAAGTAAATTTTCAAATGATTAAGCAAATTGAAATTAGTAACTAATATTTATTGATTATTAATGATTTAAATAAATCATTAATATAATATATGTTTATTTAATAATTTTTATATTATTGTATATCATTTATTTGGAAGAATTAATTGTTGATAAGCCGCTTCTTTTTGAATTAATTTTTTTGAAAAATAGGCCGGAAAGTACCCATCATTGACCCATTTTTCTAATAAATTGCCATAAAATGGACTATTGGGGTCACCAGATTGACCGGGGGTATTAATCATTAAAGTATGGTCCCAATCCTTGGTATCCATCAAAACCCTAAAACTTGCACCACTTTGTTGGTTTTCGGCACTACCAGTGGAGGCTACGGTGTATCCATTTCCACCCCGAGGATAAGCCTCCAAATTTAATTTTTTTCGGGTTAGAGAATCTGTCAACTGAGCAAGTGGATGTTCAAATTGAATATGCTTGTAATTTGATTGACCATATTGCCATGTTCTTGTATCCACCCATTTTGGACGAGTCATAAATTTAGCAGACATTTTTTTATAAGCTTGTTCGAAACATTTTTGTAAAAAAAGATCCCGGTTTTCTTTGACAGGTGATGGAAAATAGTTTTCTGGATTTTGTATATGCTCAATTACTTTTGATAATTGCATTGAAACAAGTCCTCTTATATTTTCAGGAACAAATAATTTATTGGCTTCATTTAAAATTTCTTTTTCCCACATCACATAAAAACCGGCAGCTACACTTTCTTTATTTAAAACATAATCCCACTTAGCTAAATCTAATCTTGCAAAAGCAGTAAGTGAAGCTGAAGGAAAATACCAATTGGTGGCGTAGGGTACTAAAATACTTGCTGGTACCGAATAATAATCGGTTTGTAATGCTGCCATGTCTTGCATGCTTATTTTATTTTTAGATTCCAAGACATTATTAATTCTATTGGCTCTAAAAGGATCCGACCAAGTATAACCTACTGCTTCCCAATGTTTGTAATCATTTGGGGTTACATTATTATTTGCTGTTGCAAAAAAACCATTAGAAGGATTTAATAAATGTGGTCTTTCCTGAATTGGCAAAAATCCTTCCCATTCATACCTGCCATCGCCCGGCACAGGAACATAGCCACTAAAATTTTTTCTAATAGGAATGATGCCAACAGCTTGCCATCCGATATTTCCTTTTTTATCTGCCCATATCATATTCTCTCCAGGAATATGACTATATGTACATGCATCTCTAAAACTTTTCCAATCTTTCGCTTGGTCAATTCTTAGCGATGCTAAATAAGGAGCGCCACCCGGCTCCATCCAAGCACACTTCATGGCATATGCTTTGTGGTGAACACTATCAACATACATTACAGGCCCATGTATGGAGTATTTTAATTGAACGAATGCAGCATTTTTATTTTTTATTTTAATAGTATCATTAATAGTTTGAAAATTTTTCCAAGCACCCTTAAACCAATATTGATTAAGATTATTTGGATTTAAATTATATACAAAAATATCTTCACCATCGGTTTCATAAATGGTTAATCCCCATGCACCAAATTCATTGTGACCAATGGAAACACCTGGTATTGTTGGCTCTCCACCGCCAATCACATTCCATCCTGGCGCATTTAAATGCACAATATATCTTAAAGACGGAACAGCCACTTTACGATGTGGATCATTGGCAAGCATCGGAAAACCACTCTCTGACTTTGCACCACTCACAATCCAATTATTACTTCCTTCCGTTTCTTGATCAGATAAATAAGGTTCTAATTTTTTTCTTTGATTCAATACCGGCAATACCATTGCATCATCTTCATCATACTCCGCTAAATCGTTTTTAGTAAATTCCACTTCATTTCTATACGCATTGTAAAGTGATAAAATTTCTTCGTTTAATAAACTTCCATCAATAGCGGTATCTAATTGAATATTGGGATCTTTTGGATGAAACCACAATATTTCTTTTACTTTTTTATCACCCACTTTTGCAACTGCTCTACCAATATTCAATTCTTGATTGCTGTTTCCCAATAAACCTTGATGTCTTGATACCACAATGTCCGTTGACCAATTTTTAGGTTGAATATTTAAAATTTTAAATTCAATTGGTAATAAAGAAGGGTTTGCTTTCACCTCATTAACATAAGCATTCACGCCATCAACATACGACTGAATGATGGAAGCGCCGCGTGGATGATAGTGATCCAATTCTTTTTGCATATCGCCTCTGAATTTAAAAAGCCTAGTACCGATATCTCTTTTTAATTCCCGTTCACCCAAAATTTCAGATAATGTTCCAGTTGCTTGTCTTCTCCATAATTCAAATTGAAACAATCTATCTTTTGCTGCACAATAACCTTGTGTAAAAAATAAATCATGTTCATTGTTTGCGTAAATATGATTTACTCCCCATTTATCTCTTATGACTTCAACTTTGTCAACAATTCCAATTACTTTTAAAATAGAAGGTTTAAGTGATGATGGTGCGTTTTGTGCTGTTGTTGTTAATTGAGCAAGTACACAAATACATAAACAGATAAATTGGCTTATTTTTTTCATTCGATCATTTTTACCCCATTAAGTTAAACTATAATTCATAAAAGAGCCACTTCAACTATTGAAATGGCTTTTTAAAAATTTTACCTATCGAATTTCGGAGACCTTGCTTCAATAATTATAACAACAATGTTGTTGGAACCTTATATTCGGTCATACTAAATTTACCGGTTTCTTTCATGGCAGCAAATCCACCTTTTACATCAATTAAATGATCGAAACCTCTTGCTTTTAAGATAGAAATAAAAATCATAGAGCGATATCCGCCAGCGCAATGAACATAATAAGTTTTATCCTTATCAATCATTGACATACTATCATTTATAAAATCCAATGGCGCATTGATGCCCGATTTTACATGTTCACTTTTGTATTCAGAAGCCTTACGCACATCTAATATAAGTGTCTGATTATCTGTGCTTTTAATTTCCGCTAATTCGTTTGCTGTAATTGACTTTATTTGATCTATCTCTTTTCCAGCTTCACTCCAAGCGCTAAAGCCTCCTTGTAAATAACCAATGGTAAAATCATAACCCACTCTAGCCAACCTAGTAATCACTTCTAGTTCTTTGCCCGCATCAGTCACCAATAATATTTGTTGTTTAATGTCAGGAATCATAGCGCCCACCCAAGGCGCAAAGCTTCCATCAATTCCTATATTTATTGAATTTGGAATAAATCCTTTTGCAAAATCCTGCGCCGATCTAGTATCTAAAATAAGTGCATTAGTTTCATTAGCTGCCACTTCAAAAGCGTCAGGTGTTAGGGCGTGTTGTCCACGTTCCAATACCTTATCAATACTTTCATAACCCTGTATATTCATCATAACATTTAAAGGAAAATAGCCAGGAGGGGCAACCAATCCATCAAGTACCGCTTCGATAAAATCGGACTTACTCATATTTGGAGCTAATGCATAATTAGTTGCTTTTTGATGACCCAGTGTGTCCTGAGTTTCTTTACTCATTTTTTTACCACAGGCACTTCCGGCTCCGTGTGCAGGATAAATAATAATGTCATCAGACAAAGGCATAATCTTATTTCTTAAAGAATCATACAAATGTGCCGCTAAAATTTCCTGAGTCAATTCAGCTTTTACTTTCTGCGCTAAATCAGGACGACCAACATCCCCTATAAATAAAGTATCCCCACTAAATAAAGCAACCTCTTTCCCTTGCTCATCTATCAATAAATAACAAGTGCTCTCCATGGTATGACCGGGAGTGTGAATCACTTTTATTTTCACTTTACCTAATGTAAGTATTTCCCCATCCTTAGCATCGTAAAAATCAAATGATGGTGCTGCAGTTGGTCCATACACTATTTTAGCGCCTGTTTTTTTTGCAAGATCTAAATGACCTGAAACAAAGTCGGCATGAAAATGAGTTTCTAATACATATTTTATAGTTGCCTTATCAGCAAAAGCCCTTTGTGTATAGGCGTCAATTTCTCTTAATGGATCAATGATTGCTACTTCACCATCACTCATAATATAATATGCACCCTGTGCAAGACAACCCGTATATATTTGTTCAACTTTCATACAATATTTATTTAAATCAGTCCACAAGTTCGTGAATAAAATTAGCTTTTAAAGTGACAAAAATCACTTGGAAACAAAATTATTAATTAAGTGACAAATAGTACATAAATTGTAAATCATTAACACGAAGTTTGCATAAATATTTTATATGGAGTGGTTGGGGTATATCGCGTCAATTTTAATTGGAATTTCACTTGGACTCATAGGTAGTGGCGGCTCCATTTTAACAGTGCCTGTATTAGTATACCTATTTCACAAAGAGCCCCTTTTGGCAACTAGTTATTCACTTTGCATTGTAGGTGTAAGCAGTATCGCTGGCGTTATTTCCCGATTAAGACAAAAATTACTAGATATAAAAGTGATACTTGTTTTTGGAGCACCTTCCATTGTTGGAGTTTTCATTGCCAGAAAATTTATTTTACATGCCATCCCTGATCAATTTTCAATTTTATCAAATCCTATTAGCAAAAGCAACTTTATCATGTTGTTTTTTGCAACCCTAATGTTAGCATCGGCCTTATCAATGATTCTTGGAAAAAAGCAGGAAGAAATTGCTGAACAAAAACCGGTATACGGCTTAACACTTGCACTTGTTGGACTTGCTGAGGGAATGGTTACTGGAATTGTTGGAGCAGGCGGGGGATTTTTAATCATACCAGCACTTGTTATATTAGGTAGGTTGCCAATGAAAAAAGCAATAGCATCCTCTTTATTTATCATAACAATAAAATCCTTGGTGGGATTTAGTGGTGACTTGATGCATGTTAATGTGGAGTGGAAATTTTTATTTTCCATTATCATATTAGCGACACTTGGTATTATAACGGGTAATTATTTAAATAAAACAATTGACGGCACTAAACTCAAAAAAGGGTTTGGATGGTTTGTGTTATCAATGTCTCTATTTATATTGATCCAACAATTTTTTTTCTAGTAGTATTTGATAAGGAACATCCAACTATAAAGAAAATATTTTTTGCATAAGCATCCATTTTTCTCCAGGCTTTGCTAATGGTAATGCTTGTTGATACTCCCACATCGTTTTTTCCCACTGTTGGACAATTTCATTTTTTGAATCCATCGCGGCCTTATTTTCAAAAGTAAAATCCGCGGCTGCTTCTATAATCATAAATAAACGATTATCAACTCTGTAAATTTCAAGAGCCTTAATTCCTGACGATTTAATGGAATCAATTACTTCGGGCCAAACTGATTGATGGTATTCATCATAAGCAGCAATTAGTTGTGGATCATCTTTTAAATCTAATGCTAAACAATAACGCATATCATTCATTTTAAAATTTAACTATTATTACCATATACAAACGCTTCCATTACCTGCATTGATTTAATTGCATCATTTGCCGAACATGGATTAGGCCCCTTATTCAAAAAATAATTCACAATTTTTTCTATCATTGGCTGTTGAATATGTGCAGGTGGATCAAAATTTATAATCTCCATTTTACCCTCTTTTGTAATTTCAAGTTGATGGCCAAACACAGCAAATTTTATGACACCCTTATCACCTTCAATAATAAATTCATCCTTTTCAATTTCGCTATCTGTTGCGAAACACCAATCGCCCGTGAATTCAATTCCATTTTCCAATTGCATCTTTCCATGTACTGTATCTTCTACCGGGTACAGTCCAGCCTTATTAGATGAAGTTCCTTTAAATGAAATGGCATCTCCAAAAAAGTAAAAAACCAAATCTAATTGGTGCGGAGCTAAATCATAAAATAATCCACCGCCAGCGTCGTATTTATTGACTCTCCAATTATTAGTATAGTAGGAATGATCCGCCGCTTTTTTTTGCATATTTATTTTTACTGATTGTATGCTTCCTATATAAACATCACTCAATAACGCTTTCACTTTTAAAAACATCGGAAGCGCTCTTCGATAATGTGCAATCACTAATTTTCCATTCGCTTCTTTTGCAATGGTCTCCATATTTAAGCAAGCTGCAACCGATGTGGACATTGGCTTTTCAACATATACCCATTTATTTGCTTTAAGTGCTTCAATAGCATATTGTTCATGAACCCCAGGAGGCGTTGCAATATATACCGCATCCACATCGGGATGATTAATTAATTGACTGGCATCATTGAAAGTTAATGGCACATGATGTCTTAATGCATAATCCTTAAGCAATGCTTCATCTCTTCGCATAACAGCCACAAGTTTTGAGTGAGGCACTTTATTAAAAGCAGGCCCGCTCTTTACTTCTGTTACATTACCGCAACCAATTATACCCCACCTAATCTCTTGCATAATCAATTTAATTAGTTCAGGTATTTTTTAAACCAATCCAAATGGCTATTATATCTATGTACTAAATAACTTGGAACGCGAATTCCATGATTTTGATTAGGATAGATTATTAATTGAGTAGGAATGCCCACTGATTTAAATGCTTGATACATTTGTTCGGCACCAACAACAGGAACATTAAAATCTGCTTGGCTCGCCATAAATAAAGTAGGGGTTTTAATTTCCTTTACTTTAAAGAAGGGGTAAGAAACATCCAGCCACTTTTGAATATTTTCCCATGGCTTGCCCAATTCTGGTTCATACTGACTAATGTATTGATCCGTTCCATAAAAAGAAAGCATCAACGAGCTGCCAGCACCACTCACTGCCGCCTTAAATCGCTTATCAGTTGCAATTGTATAGTTAGTTAAAATACCACCATAACTCCAGCCTGCAATGGCCATTTTATTTTCATCAGCAATGCCAGATTTAATTAAGTAATCGGCTACTCCAATAATATCTTTCACTTCTTTGTTTCCCCAATCGCCATAAATACATTTAGTATAATTTGCTCCGCGACCACTACTACCTCTATAATTAACTGCAGCAACTGCATATCCTGCTGCAGCATAAATTTGTCTAGTGATATCAAATGAGTATTCATCTTGAGCTACAGGACCACCATGAATAAATAATACAAGTGGTAATTTTTTTGCGGCACTATCTGGTAAATACAAAATTCCATTTACTTTATTTTGATCACTTGCGATGGCAGAAAATCCCTTCACAAAAACCTTTTGTGTGCTATTCACAAACTCATCTTGTACATTTGTTAATTTTTTAAAACCATTCCCTTCATTTAAATACACTTCGAAAGGATTATTTGGCGTACTAAATAAAACAGCCATTTTCCCTTTTCCGTTCATATTTAAATTATTGTAAACACCCATTTCATTTGTTACTAATTTAACTTCGCCATTAGCCGCATTTATTTGAATAATATTTTGTTTTCTATCGTCCTCCGATGTTGCTAATATTGACTTTGCATCCAATGACCATAATATATTGTCAATTGAAAGATCATACTTACTAGTTATTACTTTATCTGTATTTGCTTTAATATCTATGATGCCTAATTGCTGAATATCATACATGCCATAAGCGTCTTCTGAACTACTTCTTAAAAACGCAATTTTTGTATTATCTGGGCTAAATATAGGATGACGATCCGACCCCTTGTATTTAGTCATTTGGATAGGCTTTACATTTTTTTCATTTGAAATAATAAAAATATCCGTATTATCATTTTGATCATAATTACTAGACACATTACTTGCGTAGGTAATCCATTTTCCATCACTACTCACCGAAGCATCAGATTCATTGTTGCTACCTGTAGTTAAAGTGTCTAATTTTTTATGCTTTACATCAAATACATAAAGATGTGTTTTTCGATTATCTAAATACCCTTCATAGTCCGCTTTAAAGTGATATCGATCTATTTCATAGGGTTGACGAATTTTTGTTTTAGCCGTATCTGCAAAACTTGGATCCTTTATTTCAAACAATACCTTGCTGCCATCTTTAAACCATATATAATTTGAGATTTCGCCTTTTATATGTGTAATTTGAATGGGTTCGCCTCCACGACGATCCATTAAATACAACTGATTGTCTTCCTTATCTTCTTTACCAGCCGTTAAATACGAAATGTATTTTCCATCGGGACTCCAATTGTAATTTGAAACTCCTTTGGTTTGTTCTGTTAAAGATATCGTTTCGGAGCCTTCCTTATTGATCATGTATAATTTAGCAATCTGCTTATCCTTTTGAGCATCTGCTTTTGCCACTGAAAATAAAACCCAGTCCCCTTCGGGAGATACGATAGGGCTTCCCAATGTGCTTATTTCATAAATCGAAAGTGGCGTTAATTTATGTTTAGCAATAGTAGGTGCTTGAGCATTCACATTATAATTTGCCAAAATAGCAACAACAAGCAATTTTGAGAATAAGCGCATAAAATAATTTTATTAAATGTACGAACATATTTAAAACAAAAAAGGCGAACTAGTAAATACTAATTCGCCTTCTCTAAAAAATGAATGCCGGCTATTTAAATGTAAAGTGCAACGAAATTACATTTGAGTTTAAATCGGTTGTTTGTATATAATGACCAATTCTTAATTCAAGTGAAGCCAAATATGTATTGTTAATGCCACCTGGAGGAGCAGTTCTTAAACCAACTCCCACATAATTACTGCTAAATGCCGACGATGCATAGTTACTAGTATAGTATGCATCCTTTGGATTGGCAGCAGCATCTACCTTGTGCTCATACAAAGGAGCAAAATATTTTGTAGCACTTTGAGTATAGTATCTATAAAATGGAGATATTGAAAAGAAAGGGGTTATTTTATACGGAATTTCTATGCTAGCGGTATGTGAAGTTAATCCCCAATCATCGGTATAATATCTATAATAGGATCTTATAATTACATCGTCTCCCATAAAATAATTTAATCGGAGGCCAATTGGTAGTTTGGTTCTTGAGGATGGCAACTTTTCGATTCTTTCTAAATGATTGCTAAAAATCACACGATGAAAAGGTAGCCCTAAATATCCATCTTGTTTTACTGCATCAAACAACACAGCCATTTGTAGACTTTTGTTAATTACTTGGCTGTACGTAAATGAAGCGGTAAAAGTATTTCTTGAAGCAGTTGGTAAAGATGGTGCGTCAGAACTACCACCATAATAAGCTACACCTCCACCAGATCTACTTGCATTTGTTGTAATCACCAATTGATCCAAGGGAGTGGTAATTGAATTGGTGCCGGTTTTATATTTAGTGGAATCATCCGTTGGATAAATCAGGGAAACCTGATCTAGATATGCTGACGCTTTTACGCCAAACTCTCCTCCTGTTTTATTTTTATAACCAACATGTCCATCAAGCGCAAATGATGTGTAATTATATTCGTGAGAATAATAAGTGCCTAAGCCAAATTCCGTTCCTTGATTTATATTTTCAACCGTCCAATTTAAAGATGGATACACCCTTGTGCCTTCTGGCTTGGATGCTCCTGTTGGTGAAATATATTTTTGTGACGCTGCTGTATGATGATCAATTCCCAATCCTGCTGTAATAGTGTGACGATTACCCGTTTCGCCATATCCAACCAATTTTAATTCTAAAAAATTAGAGAAGTCATTCAATTGTTCTGAGCCTGGCAATGTAATTGCATTGGAACCAACACCTAAAATAGCAGTCCCTCCCCCAGTTACAGCCGAGTGCGAACCGTTTTGAGAATAGTAGCTAGTAACTAAATTTATTTCTTCTAGCTTTAAAGGCTTTGCTTGAAATATATCCTGGTATTTCTGCGCCACCTGAGCATACCCATGCAGAAATAATAAATACAATCCTATTAAGGTTAACGATAATTTTTTCATTTAATTAATTCAATCATTAAAAAATATTCTTCTATTACAATTAATTACAACCACACCCTCCACCTGTTTTACCACCATTGGCTCCAGAAGCTCCTTCCTTATAAGACTGGAAATTCATTTCGTTTTTTTCCACTTTTCTGGTTGACAATGCCATTTCGGCATCATTCAATTTATTTTTTTGAAACTCTTTTACTGTCTCACATGAAGTTGCAAACACAACCAAGAGTATTAGGGAAAAAGTGATGTATTTTTTTTGTTTCATATTGAATTACTTTAAGTAGTTAATTTTATATTTTTTGTTGCATACAAAGTATTGTTATCATCAATAACAATTGCTTCAATATCATTGATTTGATTGATCATATTTAATCCCGCTTCAATACCCATAATCATTACCGGGGTTGCCATCGCATCGGCTACTTCGGCATTAGTAGAAATAATTGTTACACTTTTAATGCCCGTAACCGGCAATCCTGTTTTAGGATTGATAGTATGAGAATACTTTGTTCCATCAATAACGATATATTTTTCATAATTGCCCGAGGTCGCAACCGACAATCCACTCACATTCATATAAGAAAATACACTTGATGCCATTTCAGGATTTACTATACCAATGGTCCATTTATTTCCATCGGGCATCAATCCCCAAGTTGTTAAATCACCCGAAGCATTTACTACACCACTCTCAACACCGGCAGTGCGCATGATATTTTTTGCCTGCTCGGCAGCATATCCTTTACCAATGCCTCCAAAACCAATACGCATTCCTTTTTGTTTTAAAAAAACCGTAGCTGCTTCTTTGTCAACAATTATATTCTTATAATTAATTAATCGAACGCTTTGCTTTGCAATTTCTCTACTTGGCAAACTCGTCATTGTAGTATCAAAATTCCACAAGGACTTATCAACAGAACCATAACTTATATCAAATGCGCCCTGTGTAACGGATGAAATTCTTATGGCTCTTTCAATTAATAAAATAATTTCTTCGGATACTTTCACCGGCGCAATCCCCGCATGCTCATTGATTAAATTGGTTTCACTTTCATTCGAAAAGGTGGTTAATAATTTTTCAATTCTTTGAATTTCTTTCACCCCTAAATCAATTTTTTCATTTGCCCATAGCGCATCATCACCCACAACTGTAATCTCAAAATGGTTACCCATTAAGTGCATTGATTTTTTATGTAGTTGTAATTCAGGCATTTTATTGATGATCTTGAATAGTTTGTTGAATGTCTGCAATAAACTCAACTGGTGAAGCAGGAAATCCATCCCAACTTTTTATCACCTTCCCATTTTGATCAACCAATACAGTTAAAGGAAAAGCACCTTTATTATTATATTTTTCGGCCAAATCATCATTTAATTTTTGCTGCGCCGGAGGTAATTGATTTTTTTTAGCTCGTGGAAAATCAGCATTCAACAGCACTAATTTTTCATTTGCCAATTTTGTGAAATCTGCTAAAACAAAAACTTCTTTATGTAATCGTATACAAGGCCCGCACCAATCAGATCCCGAAAAATTAACCAATATAAATTTATTTTCTTTTTGTGCTATTTGTAACGCCTCTTTATAATTATGTCCCCATTCAGGAGCAATAGACACAAATGAACTTGTAATAAAAAATAGTAGCGCCAGTATTAATCTCATAATATATGATTAAGCTAATTGATATTGATCAAATATCGTTCAATTTAGATGTTTGAACATCTATTAGTTTTGATTTTAACCTTTCTACATAAGTATTAAGGTAATTTTAAGGCCGTGGGTCAAAGAATAAATAAAAAAGGGCAGTATAGAAATACCGCCCGTCTAACGATTGCTTGCCTATGTATATGATCTAGCTGTCATAGATGGGATCGAACCATCGTTGAGGGTTTTGCTGACCCCTGCCTCTCCACTCGGCCACATGACAATATCTGGCTAAGTCTCCTTAGCGCTAATTAGTTTTATTTGAATTTGTATTATTAAATGCATTGTATCTTTTATTTTGACTTTGTCCTCATCGTTTTACCACCGCGGAGTTAAGCTCTCTCGGTTGGCACCCATTTAAGGATTCTTGATGACAGCACAAATATACATGTTTATTTTATATTGTCTACTATTTTTATAGACTTATTTAATTTATTTTAATTTTTTTACTAAAATATTGATTATCATATGTTTATATATATGCAAAATCTGCTTGTATACGAAAACCTTTATTAATTGATACTATTAAGCGTATAAAAACGTTATTTAACTACTTGGTTTATAGAATACTAAGGTTTTATAACATGTTTATCAATTCACCATATGTAAGAATAGTGCTTGTAAGCACAATAATAATGTTAAGTGCACAAGTTGCTTTATGCCAAGTTTTAAATACAGATAAAACTTCAAACTTAGATTCTACAAAAAAAATTCAAAGTTCTATTTCATTGGCAATTTCAACCGATCAACAAAAGAAAAGTTTAGTAGACTTGTTTTATGCTGGAGATTTTACTTTGATTAGAAAAAATAATTCAACCACACTATACACTAAAATTGATCGTGTTTCAAATGGTGGTGTTTCAATTCAGGATGTTGGCACGTTTCAATTGAAAAATAATCATCGTATTGGTAAAAAATTATTTTTAGAAAGTTTTGTTCAATACCAATGGGATGGTGGTTTAGGATTGGATCGTAGAGCATTAGCAGGAATGAATCTTGTGCATCAATTTAAAAATACGGAGACGGAAGATTTTTTTATGGGAGGTGGATTGTTTTTAGAAAATGAACAATGGAATTTTTTACAAGTAAATGACTTATCCTTAATAAATAATAACCCTATTCATGTTACGCATCCAAAATTAAATTTAACTGTAAAATACTCTGTAATCAATCCAAGCACCAATTACGAAGTAATCATAAGAGCTTTTAATCAATCTGGATTTTATGAAAATAAATTAGGCAATAGAACTTCTGTTTTTACTACCTTACAATTCCCAATTAGTAAGCGTTTGAGTACATCCTTTAATATTGATTGCTTATATGATACCGCACCTATTGTTCCTATTGATCATTTTCATTATAACTATGCACAATCATTAACATATAGTTTTTAATTTACGGCTTATAAAAGAACTAACTTTAACATAAATACACATATATAAATGTTTATAGATAGTGCTTCGGATCAATTATTGATTATCATTTTTTTACTTTCTACAATCGCAATTTGGATTAGTGGTATAAAACTAACCTTAGCAATTGATGCAATCACTACGCATTTTAATTTGGGGGAAGCTTTTGGTGGAATGGTATTTTTAGCAATTGTAACCAACCTTCCCGAAATTGCCATTACCGCTGTTGCGGCTTATCATCGTGATTATGACATTGCCATTAGTAATATCTTAGGAGGCATTGCAATACAAACTGTGGTACTAGCAATTATTGACATTGTGGGAGTAGGCAGAACGGCTCCATTAACTGAAAAGGGGCACTCCAAAATACTAATTATTGAAGGTGCTTCCCTTATTTTTATTTTGAGTTTAGTAATTATTGCAAGTCAATTTCCTAAGAATGTTTTTTTTGCAAGAAGCACTCCTTTTGAATGGATCATACTTGCAATTTGGATTGGTACTATTTATCTTACCTCTAAATATCTTTCTAAAAAGAAGAGCATTTTTGCACAAAAGCAAGAAATAAAACACAATCTACGTAACCCCCGAAAAAAATTTAAAGGCTCCATTTATGCAGCAGTAGTAGTTTTGGCAGTGGGAGCAATTATAACCCTATTTGCAGGTTGGGGATTAGAAGTTACCGGCGAACAACTTGCAAATAGATGGGGTATGAGTGGTGTGCTTTTTGGAGGTACTATACTTGCGCTTTGTACTGCACTTCCTGAAATATCTACAGGTATTGCTTCGGCAAAAATTAGAGATTACAACATGGCAGTGAGCGATATTTTTGGAGGAAACGCATTTTTACTTGTACTTTTTTTAATGGCATCAATGATTGGCAATGATCCAATACTTCCCAATTTAAAACCATCTGATATTTACTTAACAGTTTTAGGGATCATCTTAACAGGTATTTATATGATTGGGATGGTGCTGCATTCCAAAAAGCAAATCTTAAGAATGGGTGTAGACTCTTTTATAGTAGTTATTGTTTATTTATTGGGACTATGGGGCCTACTAAAATTGGTTTAGACATATCATTCATTAAGTTATTATTAAGCTTTCCGTTGATGTATAATTAATCCTTTCACGGAATTTATTGTCTTAATTTTGAAATACAAACAATCTTATGAAAAAACAACTTTTATCAATCTTATTGATGGTTCCATTTTTTGCAATTGCACAAGGAGGGACATATAAAATCAAAAATAAATTTTCTATTAAAAGTAATGGTGGTTGGGATTATATCACCATTTATAAAAATAATATATATGTATCTCATGGTACACAGGTAAACATCCTAGATAAAAATTCGGGAGATTCCGTTGGTATCATTGAAAATACAACAGGTGTGCATGGAATTACTTTTGACCCTATTCAAAATATAGGTTTTACAAGCAATGGAAGATTAAATAATGTTTTCGCTTTTAATGTGAGTAGTAATCAAATTATAGCAACCATACCGACAGGGGAAAATCCAGATGCTATCATGTATGACCCATTTACAAAAAAAATAATTACTTGTAACGGAAGAGGAAAAAATTTAACCTTCATAGATCCAGTTACTATGAAAGTTGTTGGTTCAGTTGAGGTAGGTGGTAAACCAGAAACTGCGGTTAGTGATGAAGCAGGAAATATTTATGTGAATATTGAAGATAAAAATGAGATTATTAAAATTGATGCAATCAATTTTAAAGTCACAGCGCATTGGAGCATTCAGCCAGTTGAAGAACCAACAGGTTTGGCAATAGATATTAAAAACAAAAGATTGTTTGCGGCAGGAGAAAAGAAAATGATAGTGGTGAATTATGAAACAGGGAAAGGCGTTGCTACTATTTCAATCGGTGAAGGTTGCGATGGACTTGTTTATGACAACAGCAAACAATTAATTTTTACATCTAACGGAGAAGGATCAATGACAATTATAAAACAAATAGATGCTAATAATTATAAATTAGTTGAAAATTTAAAAACGCAAAAAAGTGCTAGAACCATTGCCATAGACGAATCAACTGGAAATATTTTTTTACCTGCTGCCAAATTTGAGCCGCAGGCAGCCGGGGTAACCGAAAACAAAAGAACACCAGTTGTGCCTGGAAGTTTCCAAATCATCGTTGTTGGAAAAAAGTAAAATAATAATAAATTAAAAAAGATTCAATTCAAATGTTAAAATACATAGGCTTTTTAATAGGTGTCCTTTTTGTTAACGCAGCAAATAGCCAAACAATCAGTGGTATTATATTAGATAAAGAAAATGGCAAAGTAATACAAGGTGCTTCTATAAGTATTGCAAATACAAACAAGGGAAGTATTAGTAAAGAAAATGGAAAATACACTATTACAAATTTACCACTTGGTAAAGCTCAATTGATAATTAGTTATACAGGATATACTACAATTGATACCCTTATCAATTTAGTTAGTCAATCAAATCAAGTTCTAAATTTTTCATTAGCAGCAGAAAAAGGCGAATTAGAAGAGGTTATTATTGTCTCCTCTTCGAGAACCAATTCAAGAATTGAAGATTTACCAACAAAGGTAGAAGTATTAGGTTCCGAAGAGGTGAAGGAAGAAAATGGAATTAAGCCCGGAAATATAGCCAGCTTACTTGGTGATATTGCAGGGATACAAATTCAACAAACAAGTGCGTCTACAGGCAACGCTGATATGCGTATTCAAGGTTTACAAGGCAAGTACACACAAATTTTAAGAGACGGTATGCCTTTGTTTGGTGGATATGCAGGGAGTTTTAGTATTTTACAAATACCACCTTTGGATTTACAACAAATTGAATTAGTTAAAGGTGCAAGCTCAACATTATATGGTGGTGGAGCAATTGCAGGTATGTTAAATTTAATTTCTAAAAAGCCTAAATTAGGTAAGCCAGAAAAAAGTTTAACCCTTAATTATTCTAGTTTAAATGAAGCAAACTTAAATACCTTTTTTTCAGGACGTAATAAAGAGCTTGGATATACATTGTATGCAGGGACTACTCAACAAAAAGAAATGGATATTGATAAGGATGGATTTTCAGATGTCCCAAAAGTGAAGAGTGTTTTTGTTCATCCAAGGTTTTTTGTTTATGGAAAAAATAATGCTACACTTACTTTAGGTTATACCTTAAACTACGAGGATCGAAATGGTGGCGATATGTCAGTTTTAAAAGGTATTAACAATAACACACATCAATATTTTGATCAAAATAAAAGTTTAAGAAATACAGCCGATGCGGTTTGGGAAAAGAAATATGAAGATGGTGGAATGTTAACTGCAAAAGCAAATTACAGTTTAATGAATAGAGATATTACTACCAATGTATTTGGAATGAGTGGAAATCAGTCAAGCTGGTACAGCGAATTAGCCTATTCAAAAAAATTGGATGCACACAATATGGTAATGGGGGTTAATTTTAATGGAGAAGCTTTTACAAAAAATTTACCTGATAGTAGTGCATTGCCAAATACTGCATTTAATACAATGGGCGCTTTCATTCAAGATGATTGGAAAATAAGTCATGCTTTTACTTTGCAGTCTGGCTTAAGAGTTGATCATAACAATGACTACGGAACATTTGTTTTGCCTCGTCTTTCGTTGATGTACAAAATGAATAACAGAGTAACCATGAGGCTTGGCGGAGGAGAGGGTTACAAAACACCTAGTTTATTTAGCTCAGAAGTAGATGATAGAGCTATTCCCTATATTTATGGATTTGCAAGTAATATAAAGTCTGAAAAATCATTAGGTGCAAATTATGATGTCAACTACAAAACCAAATGGAATGGTTGGGAGCTAACTTTAAATCAAACATTTTTTTACAACAGTATCGAAAATCCAATCTCTTACCGCAGTTTGCAAATGTATCAAGTTGCTGATTATAGAGGTATCGTGCATCCCTTATCTATTTTCGCTAATGAATCAAAATCACTGGAGTCAAAAGGAATGGAATCATATATACAAGCAATGAAAGCACCTTTTGAAATTTATGCTGGGTATGTATACACAGATGCAAAAAGAAATTATAATCCGGCAGCTATAAATTTACCCTTAATTGCAAAACATAAATTTGCTACCGTATTTGCATATGAATTAAGCGAAGATTTTAAAATTGGAGTAGAGGCCTCTTATACTGGAAAACAATACTTGGACAATGGAGCGGTTACCAATCCTTATACATTAGCGGCTATTATGTTAAGGTACAACGTAGGAAAAGCTAGCTTTGTTTTAAATTGTGAAAATGTTTTTGATGAGCGTCAAAATAAAAACGGATCATTAGTGATTGCGCCTTATACCAATCCAAGCTTTCCTGAAATTTGGGCCCCATTAGACGGACGTGTTATCAATTTGTCGATGCATTTAAAGTGGTAAACGCACCCTGGTTTGAGTATTTATAGTTCGGAAACTACTTTTATAGATACCCATACTTTTAAACACATCAAGTTTGAAAAGTATGGGTATTTTATTTTCTAAAAAGCAGAAAAAGGTATGTATGTTTTTTCTGATGGGACTTGTAAACGATGCTAGTGGGCAACAAGTAACCAATCAGCATTTTTTAGACCCATACACAATGAATGTTATGGGAAGTGCTAGTCAAATCAGCAATATATCATTTGATTGGAGTATAGGCGAAGCACCCATTGCGCAAATGCTTAATTGGCAAGCGCAATTTCAATTATCAACTGGGTTTTTACAAAGCAGCTATTACCCTCAACTTCTTTTTAAACATCTAGATAGTTTTGAAGTTGAAATTAAAGTAGGGCCTAACCCATTTAGCGACCGAATCATTATTCAAAGTAAGGTGGATGAAATTATGATTACCGGAATTCAGTTAATTGATTTTCAGGGAAAAGTATTATTTACATCAACTGAACTTTTTTCTGGAATTCAATTTTACAAAGAAATAAATATTAGAAAATTATTGTTTCCGATTTGCTTTTTGCAAATACAATATATTATTTCTGACCGTATTTATAATACAAAATATTTAAAATTAATCCAACATTAAAATGAAAATATTTTTAACCCTTATATTAATGAATTTGATTTTATTAAAATCATTAGGCGCACAAAATACTAGAGGTATTCACTTTCAGGCAATTGCTCGAAATGAAAATGGAATTATCATACCGAATAAACAAATAACCCTGCGCATTTCTATTTTAACAGATTCTGCCTTTGGCTCAATTATTTACCAAGAAATAAAATCTATCACGACAAATGTATTAGGACTTGTTTTTATAGATATAGGTAATGAAGCGCCAGGAAAAATAATAACCATGGGAAATTTTAATCAAATCAATTGGTCGTCAAACTCTTTTTATTTACAAGTAGAGATTGACCCAAATAATGCATTATCTTTTTTAAATGCTGGTATTGAAAAAATAAATTATGTGCCACTTGCCTTTTATGCAGAAAAAGCAAATATGGTTGAAGCTATTGTTCCTATTGGGCTTGGGGGCACCGGTGTTGGAAGTTTAAAAGAAATATCAAAATTATTGAATATTGACAAGGTAACCAATACCCCAGATAGTTTAAAACCAATTAGTATTGCTATGAATTTAGCAATCAATGAAAAATTAAAAAAATCAGATACCATTAGTTTGAGCAATCGTATAAATAATAAAATTTCGATTGGTGCAATTAGTTTTAATGATATTGTGGGTGGTCTTGGTTTTATTCCTACAAAAAATTTATTTGGCGCTTTTTATGATTCATCAAAACAGATAACAAGTATTTCCACGGCCACTGCAGTAAAATTAAATTTTCAACAAGTAGCGAATAAAATAAATTTGACAATGAATAGCGCAGGTAATCCAACTAGGGTAACAGTTATGGATGCAGGTACTTTTCAGATTAATTATCTTTTGCAATTTATTAAACCGGATATCGGAAATGACGAAGTCAGTATTTGGATTAGACGCAATAGTAGTGCCTACCCCAATACCAATTCAAATTATATTATTCAAGGTGGCAGTTTAAAAAATATTTTCTCAGGCAGTTACTTCATAGAGCTTGGGGCCAATGATTATATTGAACTATTTTATAGTGTTAAAAATAGTAGTACTACCCTTTATGGTACCACACCAATTACCACTACTCCTTCAAGGCCGGCCACTCCTTCGGCCTATTTAAGCATCCACTCAGTAAACTAACCAAATGGTTGCTCAATGGAAATACTTTGTTTTGTAAAAAAGTGTGGTCCATCTTCACCAATATATAAACAGTCTTCAAGTCTTATTCCAAATTCACCTGGAATACTAATTGTGGGTTCATTGCTAAAACACATACCAATTTGAATGGGGGTTTTATTTCCTTTTACAAAATTGGTCCACTCATGTCCATCTAATCCAATACCATGACCTGTTCGGTGCGGTAAACCAGGCAATTGATAATTTTTATGAAAGCCTGCTTTTTCAATAACAGATCTAGCCGCCGCATCTACTACTTCGCATGGTGCTCCAATTTTAATAGCGGCAAAAGCGGCATCCTGTGCTTGCTTTTCAGTATTCCAAACGTCAATTTGACGTTGAGAAGGTTTGCCTACACAAATGGTTCTTGATATATCTGATTCATAGCCTTCGCATGTAGTACCTCCATCTATTAATACAATGTCGCCTTCCTGAATAGTTTGTGGCGCTATACTTCCATGTGGCAATGCCGAATACTTTCCTACAATCACCATGGCGCCACCGCTAAAACCTAATTTTCTAAATGCACTACTTATATTAGTACTGAATTCTGTTTGTGACATACCGGCTTTAATTGTGGGGAAAGCCATTTTATATGCTTCAATGGTAACATCATTGGCAATTTGTAACAATGCAATTTCAGCCTTACTTTTGATCATCCTACAACCAGCAGTAATGGGCGTAGCGTCTACGATCTCCATACCTGGTGCTGCTTTTTTAACTCCGTCTGCAATGAAAAAACGAACACGTTCTTCCATTCCAATTTTATGATGCACCACACCTCTGTCCTTTACCGCACCTGCTATTAATGCATAAGGACTTTCATGTTCTTCCCAACAACGCACTTCATCACCAAATGCTGGCTTAATCAATTCTTTAGCACGATCTTCCTCAAATTTAGGACAGATATATATAATAGATCCTTTTGCTGGTATGACAACTCCAAATGTTCGCTCACTTTGACCCCAACGCATGCCAGTGAAATAAAAGCAAGAGGTAGTGCCTTCTAAAAATAGGGCATCTATTTTTTGTTGACCCATTTGCTCCTGTGCGCGCGCTATTCTTTGTTTTCTTTCTTCAACTGTTATCGGGACTATTTTATCTCTAAAGCTATTGTTTACAGTAGTTGTAGCATTGTTTTGAGCAATCGCATACTTGCTTAATGGAAGTGAGGCAGCTGTTAATGCAGAGAGCCCTAAAAATTTTCTTCTATTAAATTGTGCATCTTTTTTCATAATCCAAATTTGAATTTTACCTTTTAAAGATATTACTTATTCTTATACATTTTAATTAACTATAATAGTTTAAATTTATAACGCACAAAACGATTGTTTGCCCTTTTATTGAAAACCTATGTTAAAAAATTTCGCGCGCGTTGGAATATTACTTTCTCTTTTACATTGCTCCATGATTTCCGTTGCACAAAAAAAGAATGCACACATTCAATATCATATACATAAAGCAATTGATCCAATCTTAGTGGATGGAAAAATGGAAGAAGGAAGTTGGAAAGTTGCAGAAGTAGCAAAAGATTTTGCCATGGTGTTGCCAATGGATACTAGCATATCAAACTTGCCAACACAGGTGCGTATGACTTATGATGAAAAAAATATTTACATATTAGCCATCTGTTATAAACCATCGAAAGGGAAAGATATGATTGAATCACTTAAGCGTGATTGGAACTTTGGTAAGAATGATAATTTCATCGTGTTTATGGATACATATGGCGATTTGACAAACGGATTTGCATTTGGTGCAAATTCGGTAGGCGCTCAGTGGGATGGTACCATGTATGATGGCGGAAGCGTTGACCTTAACTGGGATAATAAATGGGTTTCAGAAATATCCAATGATGACAAAAAGTATATTTGGGAAGCTGCTATTCCGTTTAAATCAATCAGGTATAAAAAGGGAATCAAAGAATGGGGAATTAACTTTAGCAGAAATGATTTAAAAACAACAGAGAAATCTAGTTGGGCACCCATGCCAAGAAATTTTCCAACAGCTTCACTATCCTATACTGGTAATTTAATTTGGGATCAAGAGTTACCCAATCACGAAAATAATATTTCGTTTATCCCTTACTTTAAAACCAATTATACAAACAATTTTGCTAATAGCGATGGGAGTAAAATTAATAAGCCTAGTATTATTGGAAGTGAATATGGATTAGATGCGAAAGTGAGTTTATCATCATCATTAAACTTAGACCTTACTTTAAATCCCGACTTTTCGCAAGTTGAAGTAGACAGGCAGGTTACTGACTTAAGTAGATTTGAATTGTTTTTTCCTGAAAAGAGACAATTTTTTTTAGAGAACGCCGATTTGTTTTCTAACCTAGGTTTTGCAACGGCAAGGCCATTTTTTTCAAGACGCATTGGACTTAATACCAATATTGATTATGGCGCCAGAATGAGTGGGCAACTTGATAAGCAGTGGAGAATTGGAGTAATGGATATGAAAACTGCTGCAAACTTAGACAATAACACACTTGCTCAAAATTTTTCGGTAATTGCGTTACAAAAAAAACTTTTTAAAAAATCTAGCATTGAACTTTTTTATATTGACAAAACAGGTCTTGACAACAAAGCGGCGAATGATACAAGCCATTTAGCAAATGCATACAATCGAAATATTGGATTTGAATATTTGATAGCCCCCTCCAATAATAAGTGGTCTGGAAAAACAATTTTTATAAAATCGTTCACACCCGATAAAAATGGTAATGATTATTTAACGGCTAGTAGTCTGCAATACAATACAAGGAATCTTGTTGTGGCATGGCAACATGAAATTGTAGGAAATAATTATAATGCAGAAGTAGGTTACGTTCCAAGAAATAATTATATCAAATTGGCACCTATCATTACCAAATTATTTTTTCCTAAAAGCGGTAGTATTTTAAGCCATGGTCCTCAAATAAGTGCCACGTTTTATTACAATAGTAATTTTGTGGGCACAGATAATACAAAAGCCTTAACATATTTAATTACCTATCGAAACAAAAGCACTTTGTCTGGAATAGTTCAAAATGACTATGTCGAATTATTAGCACCATTTGATCCAACTAGAATTGGGAAAACGCCACTTGCAATGCACACTAAGCACCAATGGAATACAACAGGATTTGATTGGATATCTGCACCTCAACATCAAACAACATTTAGTTTATCTACTAGGGTTGGAGGTTATTATGCAAACGGAAATTTAGTAAGTGTAAGTGGTGATATTGGATATAGAATTCAACCCTTTGTCAATTTTGATTTTGCAGTTACCTATAATAAAATTTCTTTGCCGCAACCATGGGGTAATAATAATTTTTTACTCCTAGGTCCAAAAATGGATGTGACATTTAGCAAAAAAATATTTTTTACCGCATTTTACCAATACAATGAACAAACTAAAAACATTAACTTTAACACTAGATTTCAATGGAGATATAAGCCTGTGTCCGATTTGTTTATAGTGTATACCGACAATTATTATATTGGTCCTGTATTTATAAAAAATAGAGCAGTAGTATTGAAATTCACTTATTGGTGGAATAAATAAATTATATGAAGCGTATTATTTTAGGGCTCCTATTAATGATGGTGGTATTTCATGTGGATGCACAATCAAAAAAGAAAATCAAATTATCAATTGATTCCATCTTATCTAAATATGCTAATCCAAATGAACCTGGCGCAAGTGTGCTTGTACTAAAAAATAATAAAGTTGTATTTCAAAAGGGATATGGGGTAAGCAATATCAAAAATGGTGACCCTATAAAGCCCAATTCCAACTTTAGACTCGCCTCTGTTACAAAGCAATTCACAGCTATGTCAATTTTGTTATTGGCGCAAAAACATAAGCTATCTTTAGAGGATCCTATTTCAAAATATTTTTCAATACTGCCTCCATATATTTCTAACATAAAAATTAAAGAACTACTTACACACAGTTCCGGGCTTATCGATTATGAAGATTTAATGCCAGCAAATCAAAAAATTCAACTACATGACACCAATTGCTTACAGTTAATGTTCATGGCAGACTCATTATATTTTCCAGCAGGTACACAATATAAATACAGTAATACAGGATATGCAATACTTTCTTTAATAGTTGAACAAGTAAGCGGAAAACCTTTTGCGCAATTCTTAAAGGAAAATATATTTAAGCCCTTAAAGATGAAAACAACCATCGCTTTTGAGGATGGAAAAAGCACAGTGGCCAACCGAGCATTTGGAAATAGTTACGATCAAGGGAATTGGATTCAAACTGATCAAAGTTTAACAAGCGCTGTTCTTGGAGACGGAGGTATATACACCAATGTTCAAGAATATACTAAATGGATCAAGGCTTTATGGAATTACCAATTACTTGATCAGGCGCAACAAGAAAGAGCTTGGTCAAAAACGAAATTGGAAAATGGAACTACAATTGACTATGGATATGGTTGGCATATTGAAACTTTTCAAGGAATTACACACCCATTTCACGATGGAAGTTCAATAGGGTTTAGAAATTCTGTTGGATTGTTCCCGGAGCAAAAGTTAATGGTTATTATCCTTACCAACAGAACCGAACATGATCCTATCGAAGAAGTACATAAAATAGCAGCATTGTATTTAAAATAAATCTGCGTTTTCACTTAATTTGTTGGCATGAAAAAACGCTACCAAGTACTTTTGGTACTTTCACTACTTTCAATGATTACTTTTTTGGATCGAGTTGCCCTTAGCTCGGCAAGTAGTGACATCATGAAAAACTTAAATATTAGCACTGTTCAATGGGGCTGGATACTTGGTATGTTTACTTTAGCTTATGGAAGTTTTGAGATTCCAACAGGATGGCTAGGGGATAAATTTGGAGGAAAAAGAATGTTAATTAGAGTCGTTTTGTGGTGGTCATTATTTACAATATTAACAGGACTTGCCTCAGGATTTATAATGTTATTGATAGTTCGATTTTTATTTGGTGTGGGGGAAGCCGGCGCATATCCCAATACTTCTATAATATTATCTAAATGGTTCCCTGTTTTGGAAAGGGGCCGCGCACAAGCAACCATTTGGGGTGCAAGCCGTATTGGTGCAGCATTAACGCCATTTATCGTATTACCAATACAACAAAAATATAGTTGGCATGTATCTTTTTATACCCTAGGTTTTGTGGGAATTATTTGGGTAATATTTTTTATTTTTTGGCAAAAAGAGGACCCTACAAAAAGTAAAGATATTGCTCAGGAAGAGTTAAAATATATCTTAGATAATCGCGATTTACCCACACATATAAAAAATGAAAACACCTCTTTTTGGTCAGGATTTAAAAATAAGAATTTAGTTTTTTTATTAGTGATGTATATCTGTTATGCGGTAGGTGCTTACTTTTTTCAATCTTGGTTTCATACTTATTTGCAAAAAGGACGACAAATTCCAGCACAGCAACTTATTTGGGCTTCTTCTATCCCATATTTGCTTGCTGCACTTGGTTGCTTTACGGGTGGTTGGCTCAGTGATATGGCCTGTTTAAGATGGGGGAAAAAATGGGGGCGTCGTATTGTGCCGATGGTAGGCCTTTTTGTATCCGGTATTTGCATCATGAGTGCAGCACTTGTTAATGATAATTTAACATGCATCATTTTACTTGGAATTGGCATGGCTTTTATGGATGTTACAGCCCCAGTAGCATGGGCAGTTGCGATGGATATGGGTGGCACAAAAAGCGGAACCGTTTCAGGGGCTATGAACTCTGCAGGCCTACTAGGAGCGTATTTGAGCACTGTAGTGTTCGGATATTTGGCCTCCACTTATGGCTATTATTTACCAGTATTATTGATTGGGGTACTTGTATTTTGCGGCACATTTGTTTGGCTAAAAATTGATGCCACGCAAAAAATTCAATTCCGTAAAATTAGTACCTTGTAGCAACAAATTGTTGCTATGAAAAAAATCATTCTTAGTTGCTTCATCTTGATGCAAACTGTATTGGCAATTGCTCAATCAAATACAAATAATAAAATTCAATTGCCAAATGGTTGGGCATTAAGTCCTGCAGGTAAAAGTTTGCCGCTTGGGGATTTGCCGTTAAATATGGCTATTTCGAAATCAAAAAAATTAATGGCAGTCACTAATAATGGCCAAAGTACACAATCTATTCATTTAATAGATTTGATACATGATAAAATTGTCGATACCATTACAATCGATAAATCATGGTTGGGCATTGTTTTTAGTCCAGATGAAAAAAGTTTATTCGTTTCCGGTGGCAATGACAATTGGATTTTACAATATTCAGTTTCAAATCAAAAACTAAAATTAATTGACTCCATAAAATTAGGTGATAAATGGCCAAATAAAATTTCGCCTACTGGAATGTGTATTGATGCAAGTCATCAAAAATTATACGTGGTTACAAAAGATGATGACGCATTGTACACCATTAATTTAGCAAACAAAAAAGTAGAACAAAAAACTTTTCTTGCTGCTGAAGCATATACCTGTGTTTTGTCTCCAATAAAAAATGAATTATACATTAGTTGCTGGGGAGGGAAAAAAATATTAGTATTCAGCACTACAACTAATCAAGTCATAAAAGAAATTGTTGTTGGTACACACCCGAATGACATTTGCATTACAAAAAATGGTAAATTACTTTATGTTGCCAATGCCGAGGATAATAGTGTTTCAGTCGTTGATTTAACTACTTACAAAGAGGTGGAAGTATTAAATACTGCGCTGTATCCCAGCGCTCCTGCAGGTTCTAGCACTAATGGCGTAGCATTAAGCGAAAATGAAAAAACTTTATACATAGCAAATGCAGATAATAATTATTTAGCAGTATTTGATGTAAGCAAAAAATTAGAAAGTCATTCAAAAGGATTTATCCCAGTAGGTTGGTATCCAACTGCAGTAAAAACAGTTCATGGAAAAATTTATGTAACCAATGGAAAGGGATTTAGTTCATTCCCCAATCCGTTTGGCCCGAATCCATATAAAAGAAAAGCACAAATGGCTTATCAACAAGGATTAATTACCTCGGCAGAAGATGAGCAATATATAGGAGGATTGATGCAAGGAACTTTAAGCATTATCAATACCCCATCTGACAAACAATTGGGATTATACGCTAAAGCTGTTTATGAAAACACACCATACACTAAGGAAAAAGAGCTTGTGTCAAATGCCGAAGCAGGATCGGTGATTCCTCAAAAAATTGGTCAGCCTTCTGCAATCAAACATGTTTTTTATATTGTAAAAGAAAATAGAACCTACGATCAAATATTAGGAGATATGCCTGCAGGCAATGGAGACACTTCTTTAGCATTATTCGGAGAAAAAATTACACCCAACCAGCATGCTTTGGCTAAAGAATTTGTTTTGTTAGATAACTTTTATGTAGATGGTGAAGTAAGTGCAGATGGTCATAATTGGACTTTAGGTGGATATGCAAATGACTATTTAGAAAAAAATTGGGTGACTAGTTATGGTGGTAGAGGTGGTAATTATGATGCAGAGGGTACCCGTGAAATAGCCAATAATAAAAATGGTTTTATTTGGGATTTTGCAAAAAGAGCAGGGGTGAGCTATCGCACTTACGGAGAGTTTGCTGATGACTACAAACCTAATTTACCAGTATTGAAAAATCATTTTTGTACTTATTATACTAGCTGGGATCAAAAAATAAGAGATACCACTAGAGTAGGTCAATGGAAAAGAGATTTTGATTCTTTATTAGCGATTAAAGCAGTCCCGCAATTAAATACCCTACGCCTAATTAATGATCATACCGAGGGCATGCGCCTAGGCCGACCATCACCCTATGCCCATGTAGCAGATAATGATTTGGCAGTTGGTATGTTTGTTGAATACTTAAGTAAGAGTCCGATATGGAATGAGTCAGTTGTTTTTATAGTAGAAGATGATGCTCAAAATGGAGCAGACCATGTGGATGCACATCGAAGTCCAGCATATCTTGCAGGTGGGTTTGTGAAAACTGGTTTTGTGGATCATTCTATGTATTCAACCTCGTCTGTCTTAAAAACAATAGAGTTAATTTTAGGCATGCAACCAATGAGTCAATACGACGCTGCTGCTAATACCCTTTGGAAATGCTTTGATAAGCAACCTATGCATAAAGGCTTTATCACCAAACCCAACCAATGGGACTTAAATGAAAAAAATACCGCTTTCACTGCAATGCAACGAAAAAGCGAATTATTCAATTTCAAAAAAGAGGATAGTATAAACGATCATGATTTTAATGAAGTGCTTTGGAAAGGCTTAAAAGGAGAAATGGCTACTGTGCCGACACCCAAAAGGGCAGCTTTTTTACGAATCAAGCAAACTAAAGACAAAGATGATTAGTGAATAGTTTATTTTTGTAGTTAAGAAATAGGTTTACTATGATTATAAAATATAGGTTTAATTATTTTTTATTAATTCCATTTTTTTCCATTTTAAGTTGTGGTAAAAAAACGGAGTCGATTCATCCAACTGTTGAAAAAATTACTTCTTCAGTATATGCTTCCGGAACTATAAAAAGTATCGCACAATATGAAGTGTATTCCAAAGTAAACGGAATCATTGAAAATATATTAGTAAGAGAAGGGGCTGATGTTAAAAAAGGGCAAACAATTATTGCACTTTCAAATAAAGCTCAAGCTTTGGGTTTAGAGAATGCTAAATTATTGGCGAGTTATTCATCAACCGAAAGCAATCAAGAAAAATTAAATCAAGCACAAAGCGAATTAGAGGTAGCTAAGTTAAAAATGGAAAATGATGCCTCGTTATTAGATCGTCAAAAGAAATTATGGAGTAATGAAATTGGAACAAAAAATGATGTAGATCAAAGAGAACTTAATTATAAAAATAGTGCTTCACTTTATAATGCAAGTAAGTTAAAATTAAATGATTTAAAAAAGCAAATAGCATTTCAATCACAACAGACTAACAAAAGTGCTTCTATTTCAGCTACCTCCTTAAATGATTATTTAGTAAAGTCCGACCTTAATGGTAAAGTATTTAGTATCAATAGGGAGGTGGGGGAAATGGTAACGACTCAAACACCCGTTGCCATTATTGGAGATGCACATAATTTTTATATTGAGATGCAGGTGGATGAATATGATATTTCTAAATTAAAGAAGGGGCAAAAAGTAATGATATCAATGGATAGCTATAAGGGTAAAGTTTTTGAAGCAATCATTAATAAGGTTTATCCAATTATGAACCCTAAATCAAAATCTTTTAAAGTAGATGCATTATTTACTGAGCAGCCCGAAAATTTATTTCCAAATTTAAGTGCACAGGCCAATATTATCATTGAGGTTAAGGAAAAAGCAATTACTATACCAAGGGCTTATTTAATAGACAATGAATATGTTTATTTAGATAACAAAGAGAAAAGAAAAGTGAAAGTGGGCCTAATTGATTATGAAAAAGTTGAAATACTTTCTGGAATCACAACAAGCGATGCTTTGGTAAAAACCATTCAATGAGAAAGCGCTTACTCTTAAACATTGCAAACTCACTTTTGCTTGCTAGATGGAGGCAAACCCTTGTTGCTGCCGTTGGCGTTACTTTTAGTATTACCATGTTTATCACCCTGTTAAGTTTTATGTCAGGGCTAAACGATTTATTAGATGGGCTTATACTAAATAGAACCGCTCATGTCAGAATTTACAATGACATTAAGCCAAATGCAGATCAACCCATCAATAAAAACAGCAACTATACTCAAGGACATAATTTTATTGCCTCGGTTAAATCAGATGCCAATAGACAAGCCATATATAATAGTGATGCTATTATGAAATCTATTTTAAAGGACCCTCGTGTATTAGGTCTTTCACCGAAATTGACTGCACAGGTATTTTTCAATGATGGTAGCATTGATATTACGGGAAGTGTTTTTGGTATAAATCCAACCGAAGAAACTAGATTATATCATTTTGATGAATATGTAACTACTGGCAATTCTGCCGATTTAACAAAAGTGAATAATAGTATTATTTTAGGCAAAGGGTTAGCGGATAAATTATTGGTGCAAATTGGAGACGCTGTACAAATCACTACATCAAAAGGGGATCTTTTTCAATTAAAAGTAGTGGGCACTTTTCAATCGGGCATTAAGGACTTTGACAATGTGCAAAGCTATGCATCAATTGGAACGGTTCAAAAAATATTATCAGTACCCAATGATTATATTACAAGCATTCAAGTAAAACTAAAAGACATAACACAGGCACCTGCTGTAGCAAAAGAATATGAACAATTGTATCAAACCGATGCCGAAGATATTCAAACAGCCAACTCTCAATTTGAAACAGGAAGTTCTATTCGTACATTAATTTCCTACTCGGTTGGAATCACCTTATTAATTGTAGCCGGGTTTGGTATTTATAATATTTTAAACATGATGATTTTTGAGAAAATGGATTCGATTGCTATTTTAAAAGCAACTGGTTTTTCGGGCAGTGATGTTAAAAATATCTTTATATATATAGCGGTTACCATTGGTATTTTCGGAGGTCTCATGGGCCTTTTATTTGGTTTTGGACTTTCAGCCATTATCGATCAGATTCCATTTAATACTGCATCACTCCCTACCATAAAAACATATCCTATTGTCTATAATCCTAGATTTTATATCATTGGAATTATATTTTCATTTATCACCACTTATTTTGCTGGTTGGTTTCCTGCAAGAAAAGCAAGTAAAATAGATCCTGTCGTAATCATAAGAGGAAAATAAAATGAACAAAATTTTAGAAGCAAAAAATATTAATAAGTTTTTTCACGATCCTATTACCATTCAGGTTTTGGAAAATGTAAATTTTAGTATTAATAAAGGAGAGTTTGTTTCACTCACTGGCAAATCGGGTTGCGGAAAATCAACACTACTATATGTTTTGTCAACAATGGATACTGACTATGAAGGGAAATTATTCATTGATGGCATTGAAATGCCAAAAAAGAACGAACCATTTTTGGCTAAAATTAGAAATGAAAAAATTGGGTTTGTTTTTCAGTTTCACTATTTATTAAATGAGTTTAATGTTTTAAGAAATGTAATGTTACCGGGCTTGAAATTAAATAAATATAGCGAAGCCGAAGTCGAGCATAGAGCCATGGAAAAATTGAAAATTTTAGGTATTGAACATTTAGCATTGAAACAAGCTAATCATGTTTCGGGTGGTGAAAAACAACGTGTGGCTATTGCAAGAGCATTAATAAACGATCCACATATTATCATGGGAGATGAACCAACTGGTAATTTAGATAAAAAAAATAGTGATTTGGTTTTTGATATTTTCAAGCGGCTTGCAGATGAGTTTAATCAAACATTACTCATTGTTACGCATGATCCAAGTTTTGCAGAACGCACACATCGAATTATTCAAATGGAAGACGGAAAAATTATTTCTTAAAATTAATCTAACCCTTTTCTTTTTCTGAATGTAGAGGGATTTTCTCCCGTTACTTTTTTAAATATTTTATTAAAATAGGAAAGGCTCTCAAACCCTGTATCATAACAAGTTTCTGTAACATTAGCATTTTGCATTAATAATTTTTTTGCATGATTAACACGATATTGATTTACAAAATCAGTGTAAGTTAGCTTAGTTGATTTTTTAAAATATCTACAAAATGCAGCATCCGATAAATTAACCTGTTGGGCAATGTCACTTATTTTTATGGTTTGCTGAAAGTGTGCTTCCACAAATTTATAAATGATATGCATTCGCTCTTGCTCTTTAATAACAGCGTGAGATGCAATGGGACGGGTATTTAATAAAGTATATTCTTCACTCACTGCTAACAATTGAAATACTTGAATCAATAAAATTAATTGTTCAAAGGAAGCAAGGCTTGTCATTTTTTTTAAAAGCAAACCTGCCTGTTTTTTTGTTTCACCATAAAATGCAATGCCTGTTGCTGCACGTTCCATTAACCGATATATAGGTTGCATTTCAGGTTGTTTATAAAAAGCATCCTCATAAAAATATTGTCTAAACTGAACTACAACTGTTTCTACAGTTGACTTCACGCCATAGTCAAAATTTAAATGTGGGATATAAGAGCCAATTAAAGCCAAATCACTTCCTTCATAAGTACTAATATGATCCCCAATATGCCGTATACCCTTTTCGGCCTCTACATATACCAATTCAATTTCAGGATGAAAATGCCAATAATATATTTCATTTAAATTAGGTGTAACAAGGATTCTAAACGAACTGCCTTCATCTGGTTTAATATTTTCTAAACTAAGCTTAATTGACACTATACTAACTGACTTTGTACCAAATTATTAAAAATATGTCAAAATAGAGCAAATATTGGCCAATTTTGGATAAATATTTTCGCTTTAATGAGCTGTACATTTATCTTATCAAACTAAACCTCAATTCAAAAAATTCACAAATTGCTTGCTATGAACAATGATCAACCTCAAGGCATGGTGCCTACTATGGCCACAACAATGGTTCCTACGATGGCAACACCAAACAGTGCAGCGCACAAGGATATTCCGGGTAATCCATCTACCGCTAAAAGTAGTGCTACTAAATTAAACGATCGCTCTAATGGAAAACCGCTCCGAGTTTTAAGCGAAGAAGATTGGAATTTCTGGATACACAATGGATATATCGTAATCAAAAATGCAGTGCCTCGAGATCAAGCGTTGGCAACTGCCAATTTTTTATGGGAGTTTGAAGAAAAGGATCCTAATAATAAAGAAACCTGGTACACCGCTCCAAGAGCAGAAATGAAAATGAAAGAATTGGCGGGTACCGGAATGGTTGAGTGTTACAATAACCAACATCAATGGAATAATAGACAAATGCAAAGAGTGTATGATGCCTTTGTTGATATTTGGGGCACTGAAAAATTATGGGTTACTATTGATAGGGCAAATTTAAATTTTCCAATTCGACCTGGACATGAATACAAAGCGTTTATACATTGGGATTATGATCCAGAAACCAAGCCAGTAAATGTACAGGGTGTTTTAGCACTTGCTGATCAGACTGATGAAAATATGGGTGGATTTCAATGTATTCCTGAATTATTTAGAACTTATGATACTTGGAAATTAACACAACCCGAGGATCGAGATAGATACAAACCAGACACTACAGGCTTTACACCCACCAAGGTTAAATTAGAAGCTGGGGATTTATTAATATTCAATAGCCTAGAACCTCATGGTATAAGAGCTAATAATAGTGAGGACAAAGTTCGTATTGCCCAATACATTTCGATGATGCCAGCCGAAGAAGACAATGAAGCATTAAAAGAATGGAGAGTTAATTCTTGGAAAAATAGAATTGCACCAGAAGGTTACGCATTCCCTGGAGATCCAAGAAATTGGGAGCAAACAAAATACGACACAGCCGTATTATCAGATTTAGGAAAAAAATTATTAGGTTCAGAAAAATGGTAAATTTATAAATGCACAATAATAATATTCCATACGCTAAGCTCAACAATGGGAACACAATGCCCTTGTTGGGCTTAGGTGTTTATGACATGTACCAACAACAAGCTGAACAAGCGGTAGAGGCAGCAATTGAAATTGGCTATCGTTTAATAGATACAGCAAGTATGTATGAAAACGAAAAAGAGATTGGCAAAGCCATTAAAAATAGTGGGGTAAAAAGAGCCGAAATATTTTTAACAACTAAGTTAAATAATACCGACCATGGTTATGAGCAAACACTAAAAGCATTTGATAAAAGTTTGCAATTACTGGGTGAAGATTATGTTGATTTATATTTAATACATTGGCCTATTAAAGAAGGAAGATCTGCGTCTTGGAAGGCAGTTGAAAAAATTTATGAGCAAGGCCGCGCCAAATCAATTGGTGTTGCCAATTATACCCTTCCATTTTTAAATGAATTAGCTACTTACTGCTCCATTACACCGGCTGTCAATCAGATAGAATTTACGCCTTGGTTGTTTGAAAAACCTACCTATGATTATTGTAAACAAAAGGGCATTCAACTTCAATCTTACTCACCAATTACGCGCGGCATTAAATTTTCAGATCAACGACTTTTAGACATTTGTGAAAAATACCAAAAAACACCTGCTCAAATAATTTTAAATTGGAATTTGCAACTGGGTGTTGCTACTATTCCCAAGTCATCTCAAAAACAAAGATTACAGGAAAACTTTGACGCCGCTAATTTTAAATTAGATGCGCAAGATGTTGAATTTATGAATACATTTAATGATGGATTTCGCATTTGCGATGATCCTATTATATTCTTTTAAAAAACTAGTGTCAACAATTATAAATTAAATTTTAAATTAAAAATTTCCATAAAATTATTCTATGAAAAAATTAATACTATTACTAGCATTTACGATAAGCCTTTCTGCATTACAAGCGCAAAACAGAATTGGCGAATTAAAGCATATTGTTTTATTTACTTTCAAAGCAACCTCAACGCCTAAGGAGGTGGAAAATGTTGCAAAAACATTTGCTGCCTTGTATGGCAAAGCGCCACAGGTAAAAAAAATGGAATGGGGTATTAATATGAGTCCAGAGCATTTGGATCAAGGATTCACACATTGTTTCACCCTAACTTTTAATTCTGAAAAAGATTTAGCGGATTATCAACAAAATCCTGATCATAAAGCTTTTCAAGCAGTTTTAAAACCACATATGGACAAAGTTTTCGTAGTAGACTATTTTGTAGAGCCTAATAAATAAGCAAGTGAAAATTGTCAAGTATAGTTTAATGACTATTGCCACTATTTTAATAATACTGGTTTCATTATCGGCACAAAAGGATATTCCTAAAACAAAACTTGTTTTAAAATATAGCAACAGCCATTCAAAATTTATGCCTATCATGGGTATGAATGTGCATTATAGAGATGAGGGAAATGAACAAGATAGTATTCCATTGGTTTTAATACACGGCACATCCTCTTCACTTCATACTTGGGAAAAAGTAGTTCGTATTTTGAATTTACCAAGCTACGGAAACAAACGAATAATTAGTTTAGATATGCCTGCCTTTGGATTAACTGGGCCTAATCCGGAAAACAAATATTCATATGAAAATTTTACACAGGTTATTGATTCCTTGTTAATTAAATTAAAAGTAAGCAGTTGTATTATTGGAGGTAATTCATTGGGTGGGGGCATTGCATGGCATTATACAGTAGCACATCCCAAAAAAGTGGCTAAACTTATTTTAATAGATGCAAGTGGATATCCAAAGAAAGATGAAAAAGGTTCAATAGGTTTTACAATTGCACAAATTCCAGTTATAAATAATCTATTGCTTTACATTACGCCAAAAATCCTAGTCAAAAAAAGTATTGAGGGTGTTTATTACGACAAAAATTTAATTGAAGAAAGTACAGTTACAAGATACCATGAACTATTATTATGTGAAGGCAATCGAAAGGCTGCGCTTTCTTTATTTAAAAATAAAATAAATCAAAATACTGAATTGATTAAAACCATTCAAGTGCCTACCCTTATATTATGGGGAAGTGCGGATGCATTAATTAGTGTTGCTAACGCACAATTATTTAATCAAGATATTAAAAATAGTGAGGTAGTTATATTTGATAAAGTGGGACATGTTCCAAATGAAGAAGCCCCTCATAAAGTAGCAGACGCTATTTATGGTTTTATTAAATAATAAAAATTTACGGTTATAATTTAGCTAAAGCATTTTCCAAATCCTGAATAAGGTCATCTACATGCTCAATACCTACTGAATAACGAATTAAACTTTCAGGTATTCCTAATTTTTTTCGTTGTGCTTCGGTTAGCTCTACATGGCTAGTTGTTCTTGGAGGTCCAGCTAAAGTACTTACTGAGCCTAGGCTAGCGGCTAGATGAACCAATTGAAGTGATGTTAATAATTTAGCTACATTTTCATACCCACCTACTAAGGCAAAACTCATGTTACCACCAAAACCACTCATTTGTGCTTTTGCAATTTCATGACCCGGATGCGTAGGAAGCCCAGGGTAATATACATCCTGCACTTTGGGATGCGCTTTTAAATAGTGTGCAATTTTTAATGCAGATGCATTTTGTCTTTCAATTCTCAACGCTAATGTTTTCATCCCTCTTGCAATCATATAAGCGGGATCTGCTTGTAAACTAGCTCCATTAATTTCTCTGTAGTTATATACTTTTTGGACTAGTTCCTTTTTACCAACCAACACACCACACATGGCATCCGAGTGACCACATAAAAATTTAGTAGCACTATGTAAAACTAAATCGGCTCCTAGCGCTAAAGGATTTTGGTTAATGGGTGTTGCAAAAGTATTATCAACCACGACAATAGCACCCACTTTTTTTGCAGCAGCAGCTAAACGTTTTATGTCCACTACTTTTAATGTTGGATTTGTAGGTGTTTCTAAATACACCATATCGCAACCTTTCGCAATTTCTATTTCAAAATTTTCAAAGTCGGTGGTATCGCACAAAGTAACATGAACATTGTTAAGTGGCAGGAAGTCTAAAAATATTTTACTAGTGCCTCCATAATTATCCTTTTGAGACACCACTCGCTTACCTGAAGTTAAAAAAGTATATAAAGTATTGCTTATTGCAGCCATGCCTGTAGCAAAACTAGTAGCAGCTTCAGCACCCTCTAATAAACGAATTTTTTCCTCTAATGCAGCAACAGTGGGATTGGTATTACGACTATAAATAAAGCCTTCCTCCTTACCCAACGAAACCTGATGCCACTTTTCAACATCATCATACGCAAATGCAACACTATTCACTATAGGCGTGGTAACTGCTCCGCTTACATTTAAATCACCTTCACCACCCCAAACTGCGGTAGTACTTTTTTTAAATTTTGAAAAATCCATAGTTGTTCAACTTGTTGAATATTGAAAAATAAATCCGTTCCAAATAAAATTACAAATTTCTATCTACTATCCTTTATTTTATTTTGTGCTTCGTATTTAGTAAATTTATAGCACAACATTTTATCATGAAATATAGCTTGGTACTTTTATCCATCTTATTTAGTCAATATGTATTTGCTCAAAACGCAGATTACATTATTCGAAACGGAAAAATAATGGATGGAACTGGAAATAATTGGCAATTAAAAAATATAGCAATAGTAAATAATAAAATAGTTGCCATTGGTAATCTAAAAAATTGGAAAGCAACAAAAGAAATTGATGCCAAGGGATTGATTGTCGCGCCTGGTTTTATTGATGTCCATGCACATATAGAAGGTAGTGAAGTAAAAAATCCTTTAGCGACCAACTTCATTTATGATGGTGTTACTACAGTTATTACCGGAAATTGTGGTGGATCTGCTGATAACATGAAAACCTATTTTGATTATATTGATTCTTTAGGCATTTCTATCAACGTTGCTGCACTAATGGGGCACAATAATATTCGTAAATTAGTAATGGGTACAGCGAATAGACATGCAACAGAGGATGAATTGCAAAAAATGGAAGCCATTGCAGACAAAGCCATGAAAGAGGGCGCCGTAGGCATGTCTACTGGACTTATTTATATTCCTGGCACATTTGCACCAACGGATGAAGTAGTTAGACTTGCTAAAATTATTGCTCAAAATGGAGGTGTATATGCATCACATATTCGCAACGAGGAGGATAAGGTGGCCGAAGCGGTGAATGAGGCAATTGCTATTGGAAGAGAGGCAAAATTACCGGTCGAAATTTCACACTTTAAAGTAAACGGACAAAACAATTGGGGTAGAAGCGATGAAACTTTAAACCTAGTTAAGAATGCAAGATTGGAGGGAATAGATGTTACGATTGATCAATATCCTTATACTGCAAGCAGCACCAATCTTGGTATTCTATTGCCTGATTGGGTTTTAGCAGACGGGCAAGATTCAATTTTATCAAGATTAAAAAATCCAGCAATTCGCTCAAAAGTAAAAGCACATAGCATTGATTTAATAAAACGTAGGGGGCTTGCTCATTTTGATTATGCTTATGTTGCTAATTTCAAAGCTGACACTAATTATAATGGGAAAAATATTCGTGAAATAAATTTATTAAGAGGGGGCAAGGACAATGCATTAGCTCAAGCTGAAACCATAATTCAAATGATGGAATTAGGTGGCGCGCAAATGGTATATCATGGAATGGGCGACAAGGATGTAAAAAATATTATGTCTTATCCGTTTAATATGGCTGCAAGCGATGCAGGTATTGCTGTTGTTGGCGTAAGCAGACCGCACCCACGTGCATATGGCACCAATGCAAGAGTGCTTGGTAAGTATGTTAGAGCGGAAAAAGTAATGTCTTTAGAAGAAGCAATTAGAAGAATGACTTCCCTACCTGCAGATAAATTTAACATTAAGCAACGTGGATTAATTAAAGAGGGCTTTATTGCTGACATCGTTGTATTTGACGAAAATGAAGTAACTGATATGGCAACATTCGAAAATCCACATCAATTTTCAAAAGGCTTTAAATATATTTTTGTGAATGGCGCATTGACAATTGAAAGTGGAACACATAACGGAACAAGAAAAGGAGTAGCCATTAGAAATAATAATTAATCATTTTATAAAATTCTTTGCAATGAAAAAATTAAGATTAAGTTTTAATGTTGGTGCGGTTATATTTTGTTTGTTATTGGGTTTTCGTGCTAATGCTCAAATGAACGAGAGTGCACTTATTACTGATTTACGTGAACTAGATTTGAATACTGTTGTATATGATCCGGCCCATCCAAGAGCTAGCAATGCTGGTGGCTTAAGCTACGCCGATGTAGAAGGCACTCCTTTTTGGAACGAAAGCTGGAACCCAGCTATTGTATTTTTTACTGGAGGGGGAAAAGCTAAAATTAACCAAGCAAAATTAAATTTATACACTAACGAAATTCATTATTTAAGCAGTGATGGCACTGAGCTTGCTGTTGAAAATGAGGGAATTACAAGACTTGTTTTTTTAAATAAAAATAATTTAACACAACCTATTGCAAGTTTCGCAAAATTAGCAAATCATATTACAGGCAATGGCACTGCTTTTTACAAGGTGTTAAACGCGGGTATGTATCAATTAATTTTAATGCAAAAGCAGTTGGTAAAAACAAGTCCTTATGATCCTATTCAAGGAAAAAGTATCACTTGGTTTTATACAAGAAATGATTATGCTATTTACAATGAAGGAAAAATTATTCCTTTAAAAGATTTAGATAGAATAAATGTTTTAAAGGCCGTTCCTTTAAATATTTTAACAAGTGATTGGTTAAGATCAACTAAGTCAAAATTAAAAACCGAAAAAGAAGTAACCGCTTATCTTGAACAAGTAAACTTAAGTAATATCAAGATTGGAAATAAGTAAATTAGGCCTGAATTAATTTCGCAATTGCAAAGGCGGTTGCAGCAGCTGCAGCGCCTATAAACATTACTTTTAGTCCCCCAAGCCAAGGATTAATTCCTGTCATTTTGCTTTTAAAATAGCCAAAGATAAATAAGCAAACCAATGTAATAGCTGCAGAAATTTCTAACCCTTTTAATGCATTTTCAACAAAAAAATAAGGTGTTAATGGAATTAAGCCGCCTACAATATAGCTTACTCCAATATTTAATGCACTCTTGCGCGCGCGTTTAGGATCTGGCTCCTCTAAACCTAATTCAAATTTCATCATAAAGTCCACCCATCGCTTGTCATCTTTAATTATTTCCTGAGTAGCTTCTTCGGCTGTATCCTTACTCAATCCCCATCCTAAAAATACATCACGAACTTCCTGAATTTCTACTTCTCTCTTATGCTCTAGTTCCCAATATTCTCTTTTCAATTCACTTTTATAATGATCCTGTTCGGTTTTCCCTGCTAAGTATCCACCTAATCCCATCGCAATGGAACCAGCAGCTACTTCGGCAATACCAGCAATCCAAATTAAATTTACATGACCCTCTACCGCCCCACTTAAACCAGCAGCAAGTGCAAAAGGAACAGTAAGCCCATCACTCATACCAATAACGATATCAGTTAATAAATCACTGCTTTGCATGTGTTCTTCAAGATGTAAATGTAAATCGCTCATGTCAATAGAATTAATTAGATAAAATTGTAAACTTTTCAAATGTAAACAAAAATGAATAAATTTAGTAAACATAAAAACCAATCTTAATCATAATTTAAAATGAAATAACATGGACGCTAATAAAAATTCAAGGCGTAAGTTTTTGAGAAACACGGCAACTCTTTTCGCTGGATTTTCAATTGTACCAAGGCATGTATTAGGAAGAGGCTTTTTAGCGCCAAGCGACCAACTTACAAAAGGTATTATTGGAGTGGGGGGTATGGGAAGAGGGCATATACCCTATGCAGGTACAAGAGTTGTAGCAATATGTGATGTTGATAAGAATCATCTGACCGAAGTAGCAAATCAAATTGGAGGAGGCGTTAAAACATTTCATGATCATCTTGAGTTAGTGAACCTACCCGAAGTAGATATTGTACATATTGCAACCCCACCGCACTGGCATGGAATTATGTCAGTGGATGCTGCAAAAGCGGGTAAAGATATTTGGTGTGAAAAACCAATGACCCGAACCATTGGGGAAGGCAAGATTGTAAGAGAAGCCATGAAGCAATATGGCAGTATGTTTCGCTTAAATACTTGGTTCCGTTTTGAAGATAATTTTTACGGAATGAATACTACTGTTAAGCCCATTAAAAAATTAGTAGAAAGCGGATTATTAGGTTGGCCACTCACTGTAACGGTGAGCAAAACCACCGGTTTTGATTGGAAATTTTATTGGATTGGTAAAACAAATTTAGAAACACAACCTGTACCCGAACATTTGGATTATGATCGTTGGTTAGGCCCGGCTCCCTATAAGCCATACCATGTTCATCGAACGCATCAAACATTTAGAGGTTATTGGGATTATGATGGTGGTGGGTTGGGTGACATGGGGCAACACTATCTGGATCCTATTCAATATTTTTTAGGTAAGGATCAAACTAGTCCAATAAAAGTGGAAGTAGATGCCGAGCAACAACACCCAGATGCATGTGGTACATTTAGAAAAATAACGTACACCTACGCAGATGGATGTAAAATTATTTTAGATGGAGAAGCAAAGGATCCAGATGCCGCTTATATTGAAGGACCTAATGGAAAATTATTTGCAGGATTTAAAAGTACCATACCAAATTTAAAAGAGAAGATTGCTTTGATGCCAGATCCTGCACTTCAGGTGACAAATTTTTTAGATAGTGTCAAAGAAAGAAAACCATTTGCATTGAATGAAGAAAACGGTTTTAGATCCTGCACCTTAATTAATTTAGGTAAAATTGCTTTGCAACTTGGGCGCACTTTAAATTTCGATCCAGTAAAAGAGGAGTTTATAAATGATACCGAAGCAAATTATTTAATTCATCCTCCAATGCGTGGACCTTGGACTATATAAAATACTAAAAAAATAATAAGCAGAAAATACTAAAAATGAAAAATATATTTAAACACATAAAATTACTTTCTCTCCTATTGATCTTGCTCGTTACTACAACTTTATTTTCGCAAACAGCTGCTAAACCTAAAGAAGTGATAGCCGTATTTCCTTATCAACATACAAGTGATGCTAGTAATGCATTAGCGGCAATGAGTGGCTGGAATAATACACAATGGAAAAGCTTTTTTAAATTAATTGAAGACACTAATACAAAAATAAAATCAACTTTCGCTTTACATGCTTATGTAAATAAAGTGGGACTTGAAAAAGAACAGAAAGAAATATTCATTACATTACTTAATAAACAAATTAAAAAAACAAAATCAGCGTATGCTAAAATCTTATTTCAAGAAGAATTAAAATTATTAAGTAATAGCGAAATGGTTGATGATCGATTAAGCAGACTACCTAATATAATAGAAGCACCTGAATCTGCATTTAGCAAATTAAATGGTGTACAAAAATTATTAGTATTGCAAAATTTGGAAGCTACAAAATTTAAGAAGTCAGCTGATCAAATAAAACGGTATCTACACTATGCTGGTAAAATTAAAGGGTATCCAAGTTTTATGTTTGTCGCAAAATATTTAAAAGAGGAGGATATTAATAAAGATGCTGCTATTGTCATTACAAAAATGGCATTAAACGATGAAAGTATTAAAGGAGATGAAGTTCGTAATGCATTAGAAGCGGCCCTAACATTGATTCATGGAGAAGACAGTGCTGTATTGGTTACTGCATTAAAAGCGCATTTAAAAAAGATGCCTTATGATTATGGATTTGTTTCCTTATTTAATGGTAAGGATTTAACAGGTTGGAAAGGGCTAGTTGCCAACCCCATTGCAAGAAGTAAAATGACTGCAGCTGAATTGCAAATAGCACAATCAAACGCTGATAAAAAAATGCAGGAAGACTGGATTGTAAAAGATGGTTTATTAAATTTTACAGGTAATGAACACGGGGAAAACCTTGCCACCATTAAACAATATGGTGATATGGAAATGTATATAGATTGGTGCATTCAAGATAAAGGCGATGCCGGTATTTATTTAAGAGGCACACCACAGGTTCAAATTTGGGATACGAGTCGTAGAGAAGTTGGCGCACAAGTAGGTAGTGGTGGGTTATACAATAATCAAAAAAATGTAAGCAAGCCATTGGTGGTTGCTGATAATAAAGTAGGGCAATGGAATACATTTCACATTATTATGAAAGGCGATAAGGTAACGGTTTTCCTAAACGGAATTTTAGTAACGGATAATATTCCCCTTGAAAATTATTGGGACCATAACCTACCCCTATTTGCAAAAGAACAAATTGAATTACAAGCACATGGCACTTTCGTTTCTTATCGCAACATTTTTTTAAGAGAACTGCCACTTAACGAACCAATTAAATTAAATGAACAAGAAACTAAGGAAGGATTTAGTTTATTATTTGATGGTACCCAAATTAATGAATGGACAGGTAATACTGCTGGTTATTTAATTCAAGATGGCGCTTTAGTGGTGAGCCCCGAAAGTGGATCAGGCGGAAATCTATATACTAAAAATGAATATGGTGATTTTATATATCGCTTCGATTTTCAATTGACTCCAGGTGCTAATAATGGCATTGGTGTTCATGCTCCACTGCAAGGCGATGCTGCTTATGTGGGCATGGAGGTGCAGGTATTAGACAGCGAACATCCAATGTATGCCGAATTACAGCCTTATCAGTATCATGGCTCTGTATATGGCGTAATACCGGCTAAAAGAGGCTATTTAAAGCCAACAGGACAATGGAACAGTGAAGAGATTATAGTGAATGGAACCAAGATTAAAGTGACTTTAAATGGCACTGTAATTGTAGATGGTGATTATGCTTTGGCTTCAAAAAATGGCACCATCGATCATAAGCAGCATCCTGGGTTGTTAAATACAACCGGTCATATAGGTTTCCTAGGACATGGCGATGTGGTAAGATTTAAAAATATGCGCGTTAAACGCTTATAATATTAGCTGATTGAAGAAATCATTTAGCTAAACTTAATACATCATTTGATTACACAATTATATACACACAAAAATGCCCTCCAAAATTGGAGGGCATTTTTTATATCAATAGTAATTTAAATACTAGTTAAATAAGTATCTAACACCTAATTGAATTTGGTAACGAGAACCTAAACTTGGGCTTGGTTTGTAAGCTCTAGAATAAGGGATTTTGTTAACCGCATCCATGTAAGGGAATGTGTACACTGGTGTTTTACCATCTGCATCAATTTTACTAAATACCAACGGAGTTGTTGTAGTTGGTACATAATATACTCCCCAATCCTTGTTCAACAAGTTAGTGAAGTTGTAGATATCAGCAGTGAAACGTAATGTATGCTTGTTTTTACCAACAGTGAATCTAACGTCTTGTGTAAAGTTTAAATCCAATTTGTGGGTCCAAGGTAATACATACGCATTTCTTTCAGCGAATTGACCACGACGACTGAATAAGTAAGGATTACCTGCAATAAATGCATCTAATTGATTCCATAATTCAGTTTGAGTTCTTGTATCACCAGTAGCATTCGCTAATTTGATTTGAGAAGAATTCGCAGGCACAAACATTAAGTCATTATAAGTAATACCATCATTGTTCACATCACCTTGTACATAATATGATGTAGCATAGTTAGGAGAACCTTCATATACCATACCTACTGAAGTAGTTTGGTCTTTGATGAAATCTTTATGGTAAACTACACTCGCAATAATTCTGTGAGGCATGTAGTTATTAGAATTTCCAATTGTGAAATCATTTGGATTATCAGAAGTTACTTTAGATCCCCACATTGTTGCAGCAGTTGAACCACTTACAGCAGCATCTTTAGCTTCTTGTCTTGTATAAGCTGCAGTTAAGATAAAGTTTTTAGTAACTTTTTGAATTTGTAATGTTCCAGTCCAAGCATAACCAGCGCTAGAGTTAGTCATGTAGATGGCGTTACCAATAGTTGGGTTATTAGCAGTTGCTGTTGCTGAAGTAGCTAAGCCCATTTGCTTACCACCTAATGGATAAGTAGATGTGTAAGGGAATCTCCAACGACCGTCTGCTAATTTAACTAAACCAGTATTAGGCAATGCAATGTTTTGGAAAACAGAAGCATTAAATTGTTTAGTGTAAGTACCTTCAGCAGTGATTGTCCAACCATTACCTAATTTTTTATCCGCTGCTAAAGTAGATTTAAATACTTGAGGGAATTTATAGTTAGGGTCAGTTACGTTAATTGAATAAGAAGAACTTAAACCTGCAGTCGCAGTAGGACGGTAAGCGTTTACATCTGGGTTAAACACATTTGTGTTTGTATTAGAGAAAGATCCAAACAATGCCATACCTGAGTTAGATGCTTGGTTTGAAACCCATACAAAAGGAGGTGCACCTTGGAATAAACCGGCACCACCACGAATTTGTAAAGTTTGGTCACCATACGCATCGTAGTTAAATCCAATTCTTGGAGATACTTGAACCGCTAAATTTGGAGCAGCTCCAGTATTCGCATGAATACCTTGGTAGAAACGAGTTAATGTATCTACAACTGGGTTGTATAAGAAAGTATTGTAGAACTTGCTGTAATCTAAACGGATACCATAAGTAATCGTTAATTTATCAGTTGCTCTGTATTTATCTTGAGCATACACACCAGCTTCAAAATCTTTAGGTCCTACTAATGGGAAAGCACCACCACCTAATGTATAAGATAAGTTATACACTGCAGCTTTTGTACCAACACCATTTGCAGAATTGATGAAATCATTTAAAGTATTAAAACGGTACACACCCTCGTAGTTAGGAGAGAAACCATTTAAATATTTTTTAAATGAAGACTGAAGACCTACACTAATTTCATGCTTACCAGCATAAATAGATAAGTTATCGTTTAATTGATAAACGTCCGTATTCAATTTGTTACCGTAAGTATATAATTCATATCCGAATGATGTGAATGGTTTACCATTACCATCTAAGATATCAACCATTGGAAACTCTTTACCAGATAAAGCATTTCTGAAATCTCTTAATGCAGTATATCCAACTTGTAATTTATTGCTCATTCTGTTGCTCATCTTAGTGTTCAACTCAGCAATAAATACATTCGCGTTATTGTTAATTTCATATCCAGCGCCAAAGAAAGGAAGTGCTGTTGTACTAGCCTGTCTTGTTGAAGCAGATCCACTGTTTGATGGTGGAATTTGGCTTGCAGATTTTAAGTAGTTATACTTAAAAGTAAAAGTGTTGTTTGCATCTATGTTCCAGTCCAACTTCATTGTTAAACGCTTTGAAGAAGAAACATAAGAATATCCTTGGTAAGCACCTGGATCGTAGTTATATTTTGATTTTAAGAAATCAGATAACTTATTTAATGAATCGGCATTTGCTGAAGAAATTGTAGTTCCGTTTGCTGGATTGCTAGCAGAAGATGCTGACCAAGTTGTACCTGGAGTAGTTGTAGCTTCTTGCTCACCATTCACGAATAAGAACAATTTATTTTTAATGATTGCACCGCTAGCAGTGAAACCTTTTAAGTCATAGCTATAGTCTTGCTTAGGAACTGTGATAGTATATGGAGCACCATTTACATCATATCCTTGCCAATCTTTGTTTTTCATGTATTGGTAAACTGATCCAGAGTAAGTGTTAGTACCACTTCTTGAAACTGAGTTTACACCACCACCAACGAAACCACCATTCTTAACATCAAATGGAGAAGTGTTCACTTGAATTTGCTCAATCGCATCTAATGAAACCGCGTTTTGGCCAGTTTGACCACCGATATCACCTGATAAACCGAATGAGTTATTGAAGTTAGCACCATCAATTGTGATGTTATTTAATTGAGAACTTTGACCACCGAATGAACCACTATTATAAGTAGGAGTTAATTTGATGATGTCTTTATAAGAACGAGAAATAGTAGGCAAACTTGTGATTTGATTTCTATTAAAAGTTTCTTGAGAACCAGTACGTGCGTTGTTAAATACTTTGTCTTGTTTGTTTGAAGACACAACAACTTCTTTTAAAGTGCTGCTTGTTTCAAGCATAGCAAAGTTTGCTTTGTATGTTTGACCTAATAACAAAGTGATGTCATCTTGTTTTTCAGGTTTTAAACCTACATAAGTAACTTGTAATAAATAAGGACCACCAATTTTTAAGTTTGTTAAGTTATATCTACCATCATTACGGCTGGTAGTAACATACTTAGTTCCTGTTGGTTGGTGAATTGCAGTGATATTAGCTCCTGCAATACCCGCATTTCCTACAGTGATTAAACCTTGTATCTCGGCTGTTGTTTCTTGTGCGTTTACTTTAATTACTGAGATTAAAATAACCAACAACACAGACAAAGCTTGTTTTAAAACACTTTTCATTTTGTAAGGTATTTGTTTATGATATTTAAAGTGCGAAATTAAACTAAAACTTGTTAATAAACCTTACAAATCCTTAACAAATCGTTAACTATTTTTAAGTGTTGAAGAATTGGCAAAAATAATTTACATATTATTAAACATTTATTTATATAAATAGCTGTATAATAATATTTTGTAAAAATTAAAAGAAAACACTTTATAACTAATTAATTAAAAATCAATTAGTTATGAAAAAAATGAAGCAATGGATTATTGGACTATTAATTTTATTAGTTCTCAAGTGCCACTAACAGGTCATAAATATTGCTTGCAAGGGATTCGGCATAATTCGGCTTCAAAATGACATCATCAATTTGGTGAACCGGAATGATACGCTTGGTGGAACTGGTAATAAAAGCCTCCTTAGCTTCCTTAATCTCACTTAGGTCTAAGTCCCTTATTTCCAATTGAATGTTGTTGGCCTTACAAACGGTTATAATATTTTTCCTTGTTATACCATTTAACATATTAGAATTTGCAGTTACTAGGACATTTTCTTTGGTCACCAAGAAAAAATTGGAACGAGGGCATTCGCTTATTATTCCATTGTGATGATATAATATGTCATCTGCCCCTTGTTGCTTCATCCAAGGTTGTAACCAAACCGCCATTAAGTAATCAGTGGTTTTTACTTCGGGAATCTGGCGCTGGTAATTATAGGTCGCTAATTTAATGCCCGTTGTTGGCAATTTTAAAGTGGGTTCAGCCAACGAAGCTTGTATAATAATTAAGTGTGGGTGCTCAATTGTGTACCCATCTGGAGCATCTCCTCCTGCAATAATCATTCTAATGCCCGAATAGGGCATTTTGTTTTTTTCAATTAACTCAGCCACTATGTTCTTGATATCTTCTCTGGTTTGAGGAATATTTAAGCGCATAATTTCAGCCGAATTGAAAAAGCGATCTAAGTGGGCGTCAATAAAAAGAGGTTTCTCCTTTGCGACTCTTAAAAAATCAAAAATGCCATAGCCTCTTTGCACTAATAAATCTGTAACCGGCACTCCGGCACTTTCAATCGCTTGAATTTGATTATTCGAATAACAAAATACACTCATCTTTTTATTTTTTTTAAAAATACAATTTAGGATTAACTCTTTTACAAAGTAGCCACATTCATTTTTAAATAATTATTTTATTTCAAAAAATACAAATTTATATCTTTTTTTAGGCTGATAGACCATATACTAAACAGCATTTACATTATGATAAGCTTAACTACTTTAAGGAAATTTTAAGGGTTTTAGCATTAATCTTATTTGTTACTTTGTAGTCTAATTAAATATAAAACTTAATTGTTATGAAAAAGAATACTCGTTTTGCAACATCATTTATATTAATGTTTGCATTTGCATTAACTACTTTAATTAGTAATGCCCAAAGAGGCAGAGGCGGTTTTGGAGGCGGACATTTTAGTGGAGGATTTAATGGTTCCCGTTTTGGAGGTGGATTTTCTTCACAATATGCTGGCAATCATTTTGGAGGATTTGGACATGGCACGCGCGTTTTACCTTATGGTGGAGTTTATCGCCTACCCTCTTCGTACATGCGTTTAACCTTTAGAGGTTACCCATATTTTTTTGCAGATGGTTTGTTTTATGCAACATATGGTGACTATTATGGATTAGTAGCACCTCCTTTTGGATTAACCTTGGGTTTCCTCCCAAGAGGATATTGGGGATTTAATTGGGGAGGATATCCTTACTATTATTATAGTGGTGTATTTTATAAATCAACGGAAGATAAAAAATATCAGGTGGTGGTTCCTCCAGTTGGTGCAGAAGTACCTAATTTACCAAAAGATGCAAAACCAATTGTAGTAAATGACCAAAAGTTATACGAATACCTTGGTACTTATTATAAAGAAGTGATGGGTACAGACGGAAAAATTAAATACATCGTTCAAGGAAAGGATGGTGTCTTAAATACAGATAATGTATCAGATAGCGTTGATGTAAATAATAATTTTACGCATAATCATATTTCAAATACACCAGTAACAGTATACACGCCAAGTGTTGGAGATATTGTTTTGCAATTACCAAGCCAAACAATGATTGTCATTGTAAATGGTAAAAAATTATTTGTAACTCCAGAACACATTTACTATGAAGAGTTTGTGGATGGCAATGTTTTAAAATACAAAATTGTAGGAAAGTAATTTTGCAGTTTTATATTTATGATTCAATATTAATAAAAAAGGCGAACCAGTTGGTTCGCCTTTTTTATTAATAGCTTTTGTATTTTTTTATTTATACAATTGATTGAACAACATTTTATAAGTGCCGTGCGTTTGACCACGGAAAGTAATTTCAGGGCCATAAACAAATAATTTCCCCTTTCCTACATTCGCTTCAAATGCAGCAACGCCATCTTGTAAATAAGCTTGTCCAAATGCCCAACCACTGCGAAGTGTTGTTGCAGAGGCAAACCATGCTAAAGGAATTACTTCTTTTTGTGCAATAGCTTCCGGCGCTAATTTGAATACTGGACTAGCACTAAAATAAACATCGGCTTTTTTACTCATGCCCCAATTAGGTGCGTAGTTATTATCAACATCTACTTGCATTACACTTCCAGGAATATAAAATTTTTCACCAGGCAATGATTTTTCTTTGCCGGCAACCATTTCCACTAAAGCATTTTTAACTGGTAAATTTAAATGATAAGCCAAGTTCGCACTAGATCCAATGGTAACAATTCTTCCACCATTATTCAAGAATTTTTGTAAAGCAGGAATTGATTTTTGTGCCGTAATTTTTCCTAATCGCTCTTTATATTCCGCAGGCGTTTCGTCTTCCTTAGGTTCTTTTTCTTCCCAAGCTGATGGTGTTGCAACCAAAGCAGGAATAGCTCCCTCTACAAAAACAATTACATCAAACTTGCTATTCAAATTTGCCGCGTCAATTTCTTTAGCATAGGTTAAATTAAATGGAAAATGATATTGCTCCAAAATCCATCTTACCCAACCAGATGAAATAGAGCCGCCATATTTATCCCACAAACCGATACGAAGTGGTTCAACTTTACTAGCAATATCATTTGGTTTAGTAACCACCGAAGTAAAAGAAACTCCATTACTTTCAGCAACTGCTTTAATTACATTTTCAGATTTTAAAGTACTTGCAACAAAATATTGTTCTTTGCTTTTAAATACTTCTATTCCCTCTTTCAGTAAATCGTTCACTGCAACAAATGAAGCATTGTCTTTTACAGAAAAAGTATAGCCAGCAATTTGTTTAGTTTCTGTATTTGTTTTTCCTTTTACATGTTGCACATCACCATACGCAATGTTTTCAAAAGGACCATTAAAATCATCTAAGATTCGATCAAATTGAATACCCATTGTAAATGCTGGTGTCCAGCCTGCAGCATCGTATGGACGTACTGGCGGTCCGCCTGGATATTGAAAATCATTTGGATGATCCTGTGGTTCAAACATATCTAAAACATGCGGTCTAAATGCTTGATTCGTTTTTACAATATAGGAACCTGCTGGATATGCTTTTCCTGCAACAGAAAAAATATTTGTAGCCTTTTGAACTTGAATACCGCTGTTAATTAAAATATTAATAAAAGCTGTTGCAGTGGTAGTTTGATTTGCTGGAACAATGTACCCTCTTGGATCTCTTAAAGTTGCATCCTTATATACTTTGCTAAAATATTCAACAGGCAAAGTGTCCGATTTACTTTCTTTTTTATCTGCTTTAAATGCTTCTCCTAACAACTCAACCTTTTTAGGAGACTTAGTCCAATTGTCTTTGCTGCCCGCTTCAATACTATGTTTTCCCATTGTATAAATATTATACAAAAGCTCGTCCTTATACCTTGATGCATAATTTAATACAGCATAGTTTAATGAAACTGAATAATCGATTGAGTTTTTGAAATACCATTTTTGGGGTTCAATAGGATAGGGTGTTGCACTGTTTGGTATTAATCTTTGTGGAACCAGGGGAATCGCACTTGGCGTTGGATTTCCAATAATTTCAGTTAATAAACCAATAATATTATGATAGTAAGCTGCTGTTCTTAACCCACCATTCCACCAAGTAGAATATACCGAACCGCTCTTCATGGTATAGCCAGGTTTTTGTTCTGCATTTAAACGACTACTCATTGCAGCACCAACTGCGTCAATGCCTGTAACTAGCAAGGGATCATATACATAATTAAATGGATCGCGATAAGGAGGGCCAGCAACCACAGTACCTGGAGGGCCTGTTTGATGATGATTGTATAAAATTTGTGGCATCCACTCAATATATAATTGACGGCTCATGTTTTTTGATTCACTCATGTTTAACATAAAAAAGTCTCGATTGTTATCGTGACCGATATACTTTTCATATAAACGAGGTACTGCATCAGTTGATCTTTTTAATGTATCTGCATTGCGCATATACCAATTTGATACCAATTCTTGGCCATCAGGATTGGCATGTACAAATAAAATGATTGTTGACTTTAAAATATTTCGAGTCTCTTCATCATCTCTTGTTAATACGGTATATAATGTTTGTATTAATTGATGAATACCGGTAACCTCAGTTGCGTGTAAGCCGCCATCAATCCATACAACCGACTTGCCGTCTTTTGCCAATTGCTTTGCTTCGGCATCTGAAAGATTTTCTGCGCGCGCCAATTTTTGTGAGATAGATTTGTATTTGGCAAGTTGTCGAATATTACTTGGGTCTGAAACAATTACCATGTATTGATTGCGACCTTCTTCGGTTTTACCAATTACTTGCAATTTTACTTTATTGGATACCGCTGCTACTTTTTTGAAATAAGCTTCTGTTTGAGTAAATGTGGCTAAATGATAATTGTCTCCAATATTAAAACCAAAATGATCTTTTGGCGTAGGAATAGATTGGGCGCTTAATTGAGTACAACTAAGGGCCAATAGTAAAAAACAAAACAACAGTTTACGCATATTATAAATTTTGAAGTAAGTTAAAGAAAATGGCTCGATAACTTTTCAAAATCAAATGCATTTTACACGAATGGAATCAACTCCTGTTCATTTAAGAACTTGGGTGTAGCTAAAAAATGGGGCGGATAAGTGTTTATTATTTGCTGTACACTTTCCAATAAATGCAAGGGATTACCATAAACATACTTATGCTTTCTCTTCATTTGTTTTGAAAGTATGTTGGCTAAAAAATGAGCCAAAGGGCCCTTCAATGGAATATGACCATATTCAATAGTATCATTATCCTTTTTAGCAGAGGCAACCGTTTCACGATATAATTCAACCAATGAACCTGGTTTAAAACGAATTAAGTTATACAAATGAATCAAATCGAGCATTACCCACAATACATTTTGATAACCACTTTTAGTTAGCGAAGCATTTGATAAATAAGGACGGTCTAAAATATCATCTTGCTGTAACAATGGGGCCGATGCAATGATGCCTATAATTGGATATTGTGATAAAATTTGAATTGAAGCTGGAGTAATTTGAATTTTTGCCTCAAAGGGTTGATTCAAATAGTTAAACTTAATTAGTCCTTTAAGGCCTTCATTATTTTTAACTTGAATGATTAATTCAAAATCTTGTGAATTACTTAATAATACAGTTGGCTCTTGAGATGCAGGGGTAGAATGTTGTAAAAACATAGTTTTTTATTTTGACATTAATGACCTCATCGATTTTACCACCGCGGAGTTAAACTCTCTCGGTTGGTACCCACTTAAGGGTTCTTGATGATGGAACAAAGGTAGGCAATAAGCAGATTTATGCCAAAAAAAAGACCGGAAATATTCCGGCCTTACGATTTTTTAATTTGATAATCAATAGGTTATGCATAATCATTGAAATCATCCTCTTCAAAATTCATGGACCCCAGGTTCATCATACTGCCCATCAAATCCTTGAATTCAATTTTCCCATCGATCATCTTTTTACTGATTAAAGAATAGGCCGAAAGACCATGCAATACAAATTCCATTAATAAGGCAGCTTGTTTATCGTCCGCTTGAGGAAAGTGTTTTTTAACAATACCGAACAAGCCATCCACTTTATATAATGCAATCACTTTTTCATCATCTTTCATGTCCAATAATAAATCCAAATGATTACCGGCATCAAACCATTTTGTAATTAATGAATATGGATTTTCAGGTTGCTTTTGTTCGCCAGCTTGCGCAGCAGATTTTTTTGCTGGCTTTTTCTTTTTTATCTCATCCGGATTAGGGAAGTAGGAAACAAATAAAGTGCGAATAGATTTGTTTAATAAATTCAAAGCTACTTCATATGGACCTTCTTGTTCTCCCTCATATACCAATTCAATTTTTCCAGTGATTGCAGGAATGATTCCCGACAAATCACTTATCCAAATTTGAGTATGTTTTTCATTGTGAATAATGGCTCTTCTTTCAGCACTACTCACCGCAGCCTCATACGCAGCAATAGTTAGACGTGCACTCACTCCACTTTTTTTATCAACAAACTCATTGGTTCTAGCTTCAAAAGAAACCTGTTCAATCAATCTTTTTACCAAATCACTTACTTCAACCTTATCCTTCTGAGCAGGTAAAATATTTGCTTCTTGTTCTGTAATTGCTAAAGAAGTTTCAATACTTTTTGGATAGTGGGTTAAAATTTGGCTTTCAATTCTATCTTTTAATGGCGTTACAATACTTCCACGATTGGTATAGTCTTCGGGATTTGCAGTAAACACAAATAAAATATCTAATGGCATGCGTAGCTTAAAACCTCTAATCTGAATATCGCCTTCTTGTAAAATATTAAACAATGAAACTTGAATTCTTGCCTGCAAATCAGGTAACTCGTTTATTACAAATATGCCTCGATTGCTTCTTGGAATAATGCCATAGTGAATTACTTTTTCATCCGCAAAACTCAGTTTTAAATTGGCCGCCTTAATTGGATCGATGTCTCCAATTAAATCGGATACACTTACATCGGGTGTTGCCAACTTTTCTCCATAACGCGCACTCTTGTGCACCCAATGAATTGGCGTATTGTCGCCATGTTCCGCAATTAGGTCTACCGCAAACCTACTTAGGGGCTGCAATGGATCGTCATTTACTTCAGAGCCAGCAATAGTTGGAATATACTCGTCTAATAAATCCACCATTTGACGAGCCATTCTAGTTTTTGCTTGTCCACGCAAGCCTAAAAATAAAATATTATGTCTACTTAATAACGCTCTTTCTACATCAGGAATTACGGTATCCTCATATCCTAAAATACCTTCAAATGCATTTTCTTTGTTTTGAATACTTGCAATTAAATTATCTCGAACTTCATCTTTTATCGACTTAGATTGGTAGCCCGATTTTTTTAAATCGCCTAATGTTAAAACTTTTTGGATATCTATTTTATTACTCATAATTAATACACTGTTTTTCTTTTTCCACTTTCAAAATCATTAAATATAAAACTACCTAAATTGTCAAGTGAAGCAAAGTAGGCTTTCCCATTATTCATTTCCGTAAACTCTTCAACAAATTTTTGTAAGTAAGGGTCGGATGCAATCATAAAAGTAGTGATTGGAATTTTTAATTTTTTGCACTGAGCTGCCAAGTTAATACAGCGATTAACCACCTTACGATCTAATCCAAAACTATTCTTATAATATTTGCCGCCAATTTTTAAGCAGGTTGGTTTACCATCGGTAATCATAAATATTTGCTTATTCGCAGTTTTGCGTTTACGCAAAATATCCATTGCTAACTCAAGGCCAGCAACAGTATTGGTATGATATGGACCAACTTGTAAATAAGGAAGATCTTTAATTTCTACTTGCCATGCATCATTGCCAAACACGACAATATCAATGGTATCTTTGGGATATTTTTTTGTGATGAGTTCGCACAATGCCATCGCAACTTTTTTTGCCGGTGTAATTCTGTCCTCACCATATAAAATCATAGAGTGCGAAATATCAATCATCAACACCGTTGAGGTTTGTGTTTTAAAATCAGCCTCTCTAATTACCAAGTCATCTTCATGCATGGAAAAAGTATCAACACCACGATTAATTTGCGCATTTTTTATGCTCTCTGTGAAATCAATTTGTTCCATTAAATCACCAAACTGAAACGACCTTGTATCGGAGTTGATATCCCCGGTTGGACCCGCTTTGGTGGTGCTATGATTGCCTTGTTTTGCTTTTTTAAGTTTTCCAAAAATCTCCTCTAAACTTTTTTGACGAATAGTTTGTTCCGTTTTAGCGGTAATAGCAAATCTGCCATCCTGTGGATTTTCTTTTAAATATCCATTTTGCTTAAGGTCTTCTATAAAATCACCCACTCCGTATTCATCATCTGTAAATTTATGTGTTCGGTCTAGCTGGTTCATCCAATCCAAAGCTTCGCTAGCATCGCCACTAGTATAGTTAAGCAATTGCGTGAAAATATCAAGCATTTGCTCAAATTTGGTTTTTGAGTTTTCACCCGGAATAAAATTTACAAAACGATGTCCAATCATAGTTATGCAAGTTAACAAATAACAAGGCACAAGGTTTAAAGAATGGGTCAGTAGAGGCTCATATTCCGTAAATAATAAATGACAGGCTGGTTTGCATAAAGAGTGGCAAACCAGCCTGTCATTAAATTACACTTCTATTTTCCTGCTTTTCTTAGGCTGTCTGCTTTAAAATCTAATATTTGAATAGCATTATCCAAATGGGTCATACCTTGATAGATATAAAATGGAAGTACGAGCATGCAAATGCCAAGCAAACAAAATATAGCAGCTGCAACCCAATACAACTTATTGAGATTCAAAAAATACATACGGGCTGTATAAAAAAACATGGCTGAAAATATCCAAAAGATAGTGCCCATTAATATAAAGTGAATTTTATATTCAATACTTGCGATCTTAAACGAAGACAAGGGTTGTATATTGTATAATTGAACAAGTAGCAATACAATTATAAATAAATACAAATACTTTTTGGGAAGGCGAATGCACAATTGGTTGATTTTCATATTCAAATTTTTTATTAATGACCATTTCTTCTTAAAACACAAGCTTTATAATCTAATGTACAAGTGTATAAATCAGAGCTATACATTTGTCTGGCAATCACTAGGCCAAAATAAGATCCGATTGAAACTCCAACTGATGCACCTGCCATTGTACCTATAACTGGCACCATCGATGCAATACCTGCGCCAGTAATACCGGCCCCAGTGGCAAGCGTTGCTCCAATATTTACTGAATTGCCTAAAAAGTTTTTCGCAGCCTTTTGATTACAGCTTATATATTCCAAGCAACAAGCATCGGCACAACCTTCGCCACCATTATCTATATCTTCTAAATCCATTTCTGAAAAAAACTGAAATGCGGGAGCCTCGGGATAAAGCACATAATCATCATACATACTGCTTGACTTTATTTTATTGGTATTATTTTTTACTGAATCCATTTTATTTTTTGCATACAAAGACCTTGCTTTCATAAAAGATTGTGCCTGGGCTATTGTATAATTGGTATCCTTCGAAAAATATTTATGCTTAATAATAATTGTGTTTGTCAAAATTTGATCCAAATAATACTTTAAATCAACTATTGATTTAAACTTATAAAAGTTGGTGACTTGCTGTTGAATAACCAAACTATTTGGTGTGGCATTTAATTTTTCAAATAAATCTTTACTCTTATTTACAATTTCTTCCGTAGATCTTTGATCGTTATAAACCAATTGCAAATAATGCGGATCAAAGTGATTTAATGCGTCAAACAACCCAACAAATGCAGGATCACCCGCCATTAGTGTAGCTGATGGGATTGATACAGTTGTTGATGGTGGGGTATTTAGCGACTTGGTACAACTAATAAAAATGGCAATTCCAAAAATAAAGAGCATACTAGATGTAATGATTCTTTTATTCATATTATTTTGATTTACACCCAAGCTGAATTACCTGGGTATTAAAACCAAAATAGGAATCAAGTACAATGCAATAGACCGTATTTATACTTTCGATTCAATTCGATATTTTAAATCATCTTACTAACATTATAAAGCTAATTTAACTTTGGCAACAAAAACAAAAAGTAGTATTTGAAAGTTTTCTCTTTTTTTAGCTTAGTCAAGAGAATATTTTCTTAATTTCAAATCATTAAGCCTACTACTTTGAAAAAATTATTAATCGCATTTTGTATTATATTTTCAAGCATCGCATTAAACGCTCAGGATGAAAATGATACTACCTACACAATTGAGTCATTTTTGTACAATTGGAACCACCCATCTAGCAATGCCGCAAGAGTGATGGATAGTGCAGATCAAATGCTGGTAGTGTTTAGAGAGCGCTATAGGGATATTAAAATTGCAGGGGTGGAGAAAGAAAATGGAATTTGGAAATTAAAACTTGCACCTGTTAAGGCAAGTATTGGACGCAATGGATTGATATATGATATTGCAAAGAAAGAGGGAGATGGTTGTACTCCTGCGGGATTTTTTGCACTAGGAAAATTATTTAGTTACGAACCAACTATCAAATCAAATTTACCCTTTACACAAACCACTACCGAAGATAAATGGATTGATGACCCACTTTCAGATGATTATAACAAATATATAAGAGGTTCTACTTCGGCAAAGTCTTTCGAGAATTTATTACTAAAAAATATTTACTATAAATACTGCATGGTCATTGAATATAATACCATGCCCGTTGTTAAGGGTAAAGGAAGTGCCATTTTCTTTCACGTTGCTGATGAAAAATATTCGCCAACATCTGGCTGTGTTGCTATTTCTGAATTGGACATGGTACAATATTTAAACTGGCTACAACCTAATAAAAGAAAGGCAATTTGGATTATGGCTGATGAAGAAGACGAAGAATAAGCAATTGAAAAGTAAACATATTTATATCTCATACACTCAACACTAAAACATGAAAAGAATTTTCTTTTTATTATGGACAATTATTATTGTTCAAACAAATTTTGCATCAAAACTACAAGCTCAAACACAAAACATAAGCAGTCAACAAATTGACTCCTTAACTGAATTGGTTTTGAAAACCTTTAATGTGCCGGGTATTGCGGTTGGTGTCGTAAAGGACGGAAAACTAATACACGCAAAGGGCTACGGCGTAACCAATTTAAACACTGAAAAAAAAGTTGATGAAAATACATTGTTTGGTATTGCTTCCAATAGTAAGGCAATGACAGCAGCCGCTTTGGGCATTTTAGTTGAAGAAGGAAAATTAAAATGGGATGACCGAGTAACTGATTATATCCCCGAATTTAAAATGTATGATCCTTATGTTACGGATGCATTTACTATTCGTGATTTATTAACACACCGAAGTGGGCTTGGTTTAGGCGCAGGTGATTTAATGATGTTTCCTGATGGAAGTGACTTTACTAAAAAAGATATTATACATAATTTAAGATATCTAAAACCGGTTTCCCCATTTAGAACTAAATATGATTACGATAACAATTTATACATTGTTGCCGGCGAAGTGGTTGCAAGAGCAAGTGGAAAAAGTTGGGAGGACTTTGTTGAACAAAGATTAATGCGCCCTTTAGGTATGACCAAAACAGCAGCTTCATTATATCGTTTAAAAGATAAATCCAATGCAGTGCGCCCACATGCGCCAGTACAAGGAAATTTACAGGTTTTGGATATTGATTGGAGTGAAACCGCTAATGCAGCTGGTGGTATTTGGAGTAATATTACCGACTGGAGCAAATGGGTAATGGTTCAAATGAACCATGGAAAATATGGAGATAGTTTAAAAAATAAAATTTTTACAGATGAAACACACGAGGAAACCTGGAGTGCACAAACTATTATTAATGCAAAAGCTACAGCGCCCTACAATACCCATTTTGCAGCTTATGGTCTAGGTTGGTTCTTGAGCGATGTAAAGGGATATAAACAAGTAACACATACAGGAGGACTTGCAGGAATGGTGACACAGGTGGTTATGTTTCCTGAATTAAACCTGGGCATAATTGTATTTACCAATCAACAAGTTGGTGCCGCATTTAACGCTATTAGCAATACTATAAAGGATAGTTATATTGGAGTAAGTGGATATGATTGGGTTAAAATAATGCACGATCGTGTGGCAAAAGGGGAAGA
>CANCEU010000010.1 GCA_947375185.1 Chitinophagaceae bacterium | reverse complement strand
ATGATTTATAATTTCTTACACAGTGCAAGATTAATTGGAGACGGTTGTGTAAGTTTCAATGAAAAATGTGCAATTGGGTTAGCTCCTATCGAAGCGAATATCAATAAGCATGTAAACAATAGCTTAATGTTAGTGACTTCTTTAAATACTAAGATTGGATATTATAAATCTGCTGAAATTGCACAAAAAGCACATAAGGAAGGAACCACTTTAAAAGAGATGGCGGTGAAATTAGGGTATGTAACTCCTGAAGAATTTGATGCGTGGGTGGTACCAAAGGATATGGTTGGATTATAACATTAATAGTTGTTTTATAAAAAGGCCCTCAAAAATTTGAGGGCCTTTTTATTGATATTGTATTAGTGAACTCGCTCTCCATTTAGGTAGGTCTTCAATACTTTTACTTGAAGGATACTATCCGTAGGCACTTTCATTAAATCCTTATCCAAAATAATAAAATCTGCTTTCTTGCCTACTTCTAATGAGCCTACTTGCTTTTCCATGCGATTGGCTTTTGCCGCCCAAATAGTCATGCCTTTAATGGTTTGTTCACGTGTTAATGCGTTTTCCATTTGAAATCCTCCTGCAGGAAACCCTTTACTATCCTGTCTTCCAACTGCCGCTAAAAATGTTTTAAATGGATTAATTTCTTCTACTGGAAAATCAGTCCCCAAAGGCAGCCAACTATTTTGTTCCAATAATTGCTTGTATGCATATCCTCCTTTTAATCTTTCTGCACCTAATCTATCCCCTGCCCAATACATATCACTGGTGCCATGTGTAGGTTGTACCGAAGGCACAATACTATTATCACCAAACAAATGAAAATCAGCTGGATTAATAATTTGCGCATGCTCAATTCTCCAACGCTTGTCATTTTTCCCTTTTAAATATTTTGCATACACATTTAATATAGTTCTGTTAGCACTATCCCCAATTGCGTGGGTACACAATTGAAAATCAGTATTAATTAATTTAGCAGCAACTGAATCAAAATGAGCTTGGCTACTTAATAAAAATCCAGACCAACCTGCTTTATCAGCATAGGGCTGCAATAAACATGCGCCTCTACTTCCCAAAGCACCATCTCCATAAACTTTTAAGCCTTTAACCGATAATCTATCTGTCACATAACCACCTCCAGTAAAATATTTTGAAGTGTAGGAGGCAGGCTTATCACTTAACATGACATATAAACGCATCTTTAAATCATTACTCTTTTGTAAAGCATCAACATTATCAATATCCTCAGGACTTAAGCCACAATCTGTAATTGTAGTTAACCCTGTAGCAAAACAATTTTGTTGTGCAGCGGTTAACCAATCTTTATAATCATTACGAGTTGGAGCAGGAACATTTCGTTCTACTATACCAACCGCATTATCCACTAATAAACCTGTTAACTTCCCATCTTGCATTGTAAATTGTCCGCCTTCAATGGTTTGCCCAGGGACAACTTTTGATAAGCGTAAGGCGAAGTCATTGGCGATACTTGCGTGACCGTCTACTCTTTCTAACAAAACAGGACGGTCAGGAAACAATGCATTCAATTCAGCATTGGTTGGAAATTGTTTGCCTGGAAAACGATTCTGATCCCAACCTCTTCCTTTAATCCAACCTTTACCAGGATGCTTTGCTGCAAAATCTTTAACCCGTGAAATTGCTTCTTCCCATGATGGAACAAACATTAAATCCACTGCGTACAATGCCTGACCATATCCTAGGAAGTGTGCATGCGCATCAATAAATCCAGGATACACTGCCGCACCTTTTGCATCCACTAAACTATCTGATTTATATTCCTTTAAAATATCATCATTACTGCCCACTGCAACAATTTTTCCATCCTGAACTGCCATTGCTTCGTCAGTAGCAAATGATTCATTCACTGTATAAATTTGTGCATGGTGCACAATTAAATCCACTCTTTGGTTAATGCATGAACTGCACAAAAAAATGATTGCAATTGTAAATAAATTACGCATGATAAAAGTTTAGAAAATAAAAATAACTAAAAAATAGGTAGAAAAAATAAATGATACATGATCCAACTCTTTCAAGTGGCATTAGTTCAACAATTCGCAGGGTTTTAAACCAGTATGCTTTTTAAAAGCAGCGGAAAAGTGAGAAATAGATGAATACCCCAATAAAGCTGAAACATCGGTTACGCTTAATGCCTTTTCGTACAACAAATACTTAGCATGTTCCATTCTTTGTTGTTGGTAGAAATCAAAAATAGTCGTGCCAAACACTTCCTTAAACCCTTTCTTTAAATAGCATTCATTCATGGCCACTTTACGACTCAACTCTTTGATCGTAATAGGATCACCTATATGTTGTAATAAAATTTCGCGCGCTTGATATATACTTTCCTTACCACGATCGTCTGCTAAAAATTTGCAAGTAAACCCTTCTTCTTTTTCATCATCAACAATTACATCCAAACTTTGTAAAAGTAATTCGTGAATTTTTGCATTGATAAAAATATTTTCCAACGAACCTGTGTAGCTATGATTTAAAACCGCATCTAACGTATTACGCTTACGTATACTTAAAGGAAATATTTTCGTAAATGCATTGGGATGTTTAAATGCCAATACCTCATCCTTTGTTGTTGTCAATTTAACGTTATGTAAAAACTGATGTAAAAAAGTAGAAGTAAAATGGAATGAAAATACATCAACAGTTCTTAATGGACCTGCGCATTCCTCTGTTGGCAATTGATTACAATTACCACAAATTTTATTATCACAATACCTGTTTCCAGATATACAAAAACGTAATTCTAAAAAATTATCTCTTGGTTGTTCGGGATTAAAATGATAAACAAACATCCCTGTATCCTCCGTAGTCCATGTATCCTGCGCATAGTAGCGTTTGATACTATATTGAGTAGAACCTGGGATATGTTGATCCTTATGCCATAGCAAGGCCATACCGGCAAATTCAGCTGGCTTATTAACTTGTTTTAATATGTCTAAGGCTTGTATCACAGTCACAAAATTAATGTATAAACATTAAAGTGGCCCAAATGGTTCATTTAATAACAAAATTCAATTTAAAAAAATGGCGAATAAATGACAAATTTCGACTTCTGCCTTATAAAAAATTGCAATGCCACAGATTGGTAATTAGAATCAATTTAAAGGCCATTTTTAGCCTCATTTTCGGCCTCGAAATAATTCACAAGCATATGCAATTGGGGATAACTAAACCAGGTCAATTTGGTTAGCAAACTGCTTAATTTTCTTAAGTTTGTATGCGTTTGGAACGCCCTATAAAAACAAAAAATTTCACTTTTTATGTCAGAAGATTTACAATCCCCAGATTCGGCCGAGAATAAGAATTACGGTGCCGATAGTATCCAAGTATTAGAAGGCTTGGAGGCGGTAAGAAAAAGACCCGCCATGTATATTGGTGATGTGGGCTCAAAAGGTTTACACCACTTGGTATATGAGGTAGTAGATAACTCAATAGATGAAGCATTGGCTGGTTATTGCTCTCATATCGAAGTAACCATCCACCAAGACAATTCTATTAGTGTTCAGGATAATGGTCGTGGTATCCCTACTGCAATGCACTCAAAGGAAAAGAAGTCAGCATTAGAAGTTGTTATGACTGTATTGCATGCCGGTGGCAAGTTTGATAAAAATACTTACAAGGTATCGGGTGGTTTACACGGTGTGGGTGTGAGTTGTGTGAACGCTTTAAGTACAAAACTTTTAGTGACCGTTCAAAGAGAAGGTAAAATATTTGAACAAGAATATTGCATTGGTGCACCTCAATATGCTGTGCGCGAAACAGGTACTAGTGATAAAACGGGTACACATGTGCATTTTTGGCCAGATGCTACTATTTTCCAAGAAACAGTTTACAAGAAAGAGATTTTAGAAGGTCGTTTACGCGAATTATCTTATTTGAATAAACGTATCAATATTACACTGACCGATTTAAGAGAATTAGGCGAAGATGGACAGCCATACAAAAATAATTTTTATAGCGAAGGTGGTATCATTGAGTTCGTACAAATGTTGGATAAAAACGCCAACAGAAATCCAATCATTAGCACTCCATTATATGTAGAGGGTTTAGATGAAGCATCAAATGTAATGGTTGAAGTTGCTTTAACTTACAATGATGACTTTAAAGAAAACATCTTTTCCTACGTAAACAATATCAATACGATTGAAGGTGGTACACACGTTACAGGTTTCAGAACTGCTTTAACACGTGTATTCAAAAGCTATGGTGATAAGGAAGGCTTGTTTGAAAAAGCAAAAGTAACTGTTGAAGGAGATGACTTTAGAGAAGGGTTAAGTGCCATCATTTCTGTAAAAGTACCAGAGCCTCAATTTGAAGGACAAACTAAAACTAAACTTGGGAATAGTGAAGTAAGTGGTGTGGTACAAACAACGGTATCACGCGTATTAGAAGCTTATTTGGAAGAAAACCCTAAAGAAGCGAAGTACGTTATTTCTAAAATTATTTTAGCTGCTCAAGCACGTGTTGCTGCAAAGAAAGCGCGTGACATGGTGCAAAGAAAAACAGTTTTATCAGGGGGTGGTTTACCTGGTAAATTAGCTGACTGTTCCGAAAGAGATCCGGAAAGATGTGAGTTATACTTAGTCGAAGGAGATTCTGCGGGTGGAACAGCTAAGCAAGGGCGAGATAGAAGCTACCAAGCCATTCTACCATTACGTGGTAAAATCTTGAACGTAGAGAAAGCCATGGAACACAAAATTTACGAGAACGAAGAGATTAGAAATATGTACACTGCATTGGGTGTGACAGTGGGAACACCAGAGGATCCAAAAGCATTGAACATTGTTAAGCTTCGTTACCATAAGTTAATCATTATGACCGATGCCGATGTGGATGGTTCTCACATTGCTACTTTGATTCTTACTTTCATCTTTAGATATATGAAGGAATTAGTACAAAATGGATACGTATATATTGCACAGCCTCCTTTATACTTAGTAAAAAAAGGCAAGGAGCAAGAATATGCATATAGCGAAGAACAACGCAAAGATTTAGTAGTGAAATTAGGTGGCGGCAATGATAGCTCGGTAACCATTCAACGTTATAAAGGTTTGGGTGAGATGAATGCCGATCAATTATGGGAAACTACAATGGATCCAAGTCGCAGAACCTTGAAACAAGTTACTATCGATAGTGCTGCCGAAGCAGATCGTATCTTTAGTATGTTAATGGGTGATGAAGTGGCGCCACGAAGAGAATTCATTGAAAGTCACGCTAAATATGCCAAAATTGACGTCTAAACCCAGTTTTAGGCCTAAAAAAGGCATTTGTTAACAAAAAATCAATGGGTTTCTAAAGGGAATCGCAATAAATAACCTACTTTCAATTCAGCAATTTAAACACTAAAATTTATACAAAATGGACACTTCAAAAATGATCAAAGCGTATTGCTTAAAAACTAAAGAAAAAAACGTACCAATGCATGACGCGGTTGTAACTAAAACTGCAAAAGGCGGTTACATGGCAGGCGGTCACGATGGTAAAGGAAATAAAATGGCTGCTATCATGAGCGAAGCAAATGCATTAAAAGCAATTGCTGATGGTGTAGCTACAAAAGGATTCTAAATTACTTGCTGAAAAGCATCTAAATAAAAAAGCTGCTGATTTTTCAGTAGCTTTTTTATTTAACCACAACCCCATTATACATTTTTTGCAAAGTTCTTAAGCAAGCATCCATCCCCTTTATATCTTTTACTATCAATATAAAAGTTTTACCAACCTGCTTAAAATGTGCGTTGTTCATGGAAGTTTGCGTAAACCCTAATAAATTTTTGAAAGTTTCGCTTTCAAAGTAAGGCGAATCAGGACGATTAATAAAAAAGCACCTAAGTGTCTCCTCTTTTAATGTCATTTTTTCAAAACCCAAAGCAATCGCTAATCGCCTGCATTGTATTGTAATAAATAATTCGTTTACCGGATTAGGCATTGGCCCAAAACGATCCACTAATTCTAGTTTCATTTGTTCTAGCTCATTATCATCTTCAGACTGATCAAGTCTGGTATACAATGAAAGTCTTTCTCCTATATTTTCTACATAACTATCAGGAATCATAATTTCCAAATCGGTATCAATGGTACAATCTGAGACAAAATCATCCTGTTTGCTAATTTCTTCTTCAAATAATTCCTGAAAGTCGGATCTTTTTAATTCTCTAACTGCTTCAGCTAATATTTTTTGATACATTTCAAAACCAATTTCTGCCATAAAACCACTTTGCTCACCTCCTAATAAATTACCAGCGCCTCTTATATCCAAATCACGCATGGCAATTTGAAAACCACTACCCAATTCACTAAACTGCTCTAATGTTTGTAAGCGTTTACGAGAATCTTCGGGCAGTACACTCATTGGAGGTGCTAATAAATAACAAAAAGCTTTTTTATTACTTCGGCCAACCCTTCCTCTTAACTGATGCAAATCACTTAGCCCAAAATGATGTGCATTGTTTACTATAATCGTATTTACATTTGGTATGTCCACCCCACTTTCTACTATGTTTGTACATACCAATACATCATACCTTCTTTCAATAAAATCAAATATTTTTTCTTCCAACTGATGTCCTTCTAGTTGACCATGGGCAAAACCGATACTTAAATCGGGACATAATTTTTGAATCATTGCACACATTTCTGCCAAGCCCTGAACACGATTATGAATAAAGAAAACCTGCCCGCCTCTTTCTGTTTCATAATAGATACTCTCTCTTATAACATCCTCATGAAATACCTGCACTTCGGTATGAATTGGCTGCCTATTAGCTGGAGGTGTATTGATAATACTTAAATCTCTTGCACCCATTAAACTAAAATGCAAGGTTCTTGGAATTGGAGTTGCAGTTAGCGTCAAACAATCTACTGTTGTTCTTAAAGTTTTTAATTTTTCTTTATGTGCTACGCCAAATTTTTGTTCTTCATCAATAATCATTAATCCCAAATCTTTAAATCCAACTTCTTTCCCTAATATACCATGTGTACCCACCAAAATATCCACCTTCCCTTCCTTCACTTTTTCAATGGTTTCTTTTTTCTCTTTTGAAGATTTAAAACGATTTATGTAATCAACCGTTACTGGAAAATCTTTTAATCGCTCTTTAAACGTTTTATAATGTTGGAATGCCAATATCGTAGTTGGAACTAGCACAGCAACCTGCTTGCCATCAATAGCAGCTTTAAATGCAGCACGTACTGCTACTTCAGTTTTACCAAAACCTACATCACCACAAACCAATCTATCCATGGGGGAGGCTTGTTCCATGTCTTTTTTTACATCTGCAATGGCCTTGGCCTGATCAATGGTGTCTTCGTACATGAAAGATGCTTCCAACTCATGTATCATATAATTGTCTGGCGTAAATGCAAAACCAGCCTGCGCTTTACGATGTGCATATAATTTAATTAAATCAAATGCAATTGCTTTTACTTTTGCTTTGGTCTTATCCTTCAGCTTCACCCAAGCATCCGAACCGAGCTTATTCACTTTAGGTGGGGCTCCCTCCTTTCCTGTATATTTAGATATTTTATGTAATGAATTAATGTTTACATATAAAATATCACTGTCTTTATAAATAATACGTACTGCTTCCTGTGTATGTCCATTTACATCAATCTTTTGTAAGCCACTATACACCCCAACGCCATGATCGATATGCGTTACATAATCTCCGGGCTGTAAATCACGAAGCGTCCTTAGTGTAATTGCCTTACTCTTACTGTATGCTTGTTTAACTTTGAATTTATGGTAACGCTGAAATATTTGATGATCTGTATAACAAACCATTTTATGATCATGATCTATAAATCCTTCATGAATACTTTTTACAATGGGAACAAATTGAATTTCAGTTTTTAAGTCGGTAAAAATTGCATGTAGGCGCTCTAATTGCTTAGCTTGTTCAGCAAACAGATACAAAGCATATCCTTGTTTTTCCAAATCTTGCAAGTTCGCGATCAGATATTGAAATTGTCTATTAAAAACAGGTTGAGATTGTGTGTTAAACGCAATTTTTTCGTGTGATAAATGTGCATGAAATCCCCACTCTATTAAAGTGTGTTTATTTATTTTTTCTTCAGATGCATTTACTAATTCAAAATCATCTAAATGACTTTCTTTTTTATGTGGATCTGATTCATCTGCCTTATTCATAGCAGCATGATGATTTATAAATGTTTCCAGCGCTTCGTATTGATCTTGCCCTTTCTGCTTAATCACATCCCAATCTTTTAACCACACAATGGTATCCTTTGAAAGAAAATCCAATAAAGGAATTTTTTCCGTGTCTTCAAACTGCGTAGTCACATTTGGAATGATATTTACCTGCAATAACTTCCTTTCACTTAATTGAGAAGCTGGGTCAAATAGTCTTATACTATCTACTTCTTCCCCAAACAATTCAATACGATAAGGTTTTTCATTCCCAAAAGAATAAATATCTAAAATACCTCCTCTCAATGCAAATTGTCCTGGCTCATATACAAAATCGGTACGCTCAAAACCATAATCCACCATTTGTTGCATCAGCCCATTTAAATCTAAATGATCATTGGTTTTTATTTGAATTATGTTTAGCTGCAACGTTTTAGCCATTACTACTTTTTCAAATAATGCTTCGGGATAAGTGACTAAAATCTTTTTATTCCCTCCCATTGAAATTTTAGTTAATGCCTCGGTCCTCAACATTACATGGGAAGGATTTAATACACTAAAATTATGAGGCGATTTAAATGAAGAAGGAAAGTAAAATAAATCCAACGCGCCGGTAACGCTTTCGATTGAGTTGAAAAAATAAGCAGCTTCTTCGGCATCGCTCAATACCACCAAATGATTTAAATTTGCTGTTTTTTCGTTGGTAAAAATAGTTTGCAAAACAAATGCTGCCGAGGAACCATTTAAATTTTGAAGAAAAGCCTGAAAAGGCACTTCATTGTTGTTGGACATAGCAATCCTGTCCACCAAATTATTTAGGAGGGGGGATTTTTCGAAACGCTCAAATAAAGAATCCTCATTCATACCGTCATAACAAAGATACCAATCCTATTGTTTATTTCTAACATAAAATTATTCATAACTCATACTATTCCTAATAGCAACATCAAACCTGGTAATTTCACTTTGTTTTGTCTCAATGATAGCAACAGCATCTTTTCCCGAATAAAATGGGATATAATATCCATTTTCATATTTTACAAATACGCTATACTTTCCAGGTTTTAAATAAATTGAATAAGTACCCGAATTGTCTGTTACTACTGAGTCTACTAATATAGATTTGATTTTTGAAATGGTTGGCCCTGAATTGGCTCCAGCCTCAATTTGATGGATTGTAGTGGGTTCATAAAAGTAAAGGGTAGTTTTAAATGGAGCACCCTTTGTGTTGGGCTTGTCAATCATGGGCATTGAATTATATTTATGCTCATACACATTCCCAACTAAATTGGCATTCATAGCGGATTTTGGCAGGCTTGCGCAGGAAATGCCAAAGAACAATAATAAAGACTTCGAATATTTTCCTATCCACTTAAACATAAATAAGTTTTAATCTAAAATTACGCCAAAAATATTCGAGAATACATTGTAATTTTAAGTACCCCATGGCTAAGCTAATTTATAATATACATTCAATGCTAAAATCATTATTCACAATTGTTATAAGCACATTTATTATTACTTCCACTTTTGGACAAAGTGAAACAAAGTCAACTGTTTTAAATGTTGCTTCACGTTCATTTGAATCAGCTTCAAGGGCAAGCTTTAGCGAGGCTGTTATAAAATCAAAAGAGAAAGGGTGGCCTCTTCAATATAAATCAAGAAATAATCAAAATGTCAATTTAGTTGGAATTGATTTGTATGGACAACCAATTTACTTAACTACTTATCAAGATCCGGTTCAAGCAATCACCGTTAACACTAATCAATTGTGGCAAGGTGGTTTAAGTGGTTATAATTTAAGTGGATCAACCGATAGTATGACTAATAGAATTGGAGTGTGGGATGAAGGATCTCCAAGAACTACTCATTTCGAATTAAGTGGAAAAATTACGGTAAAAGATAATTCAACAAAAATTTCAGATCACCCTACTCATGTAGCTGGAATTATTATGGCAAAAGGAACAAATCCACTTGCTAAAGGAATGGCTTACGGAATTAAAGGCGCATATGCATATGATTGGAATAATGATGCTTCGGAAATGGCCGCTGCTGCAGCAAATGGTTTATTAATTTCCAATCACTCCTATGGAACTGTTTGTGGGTGGGATTATAACACCGACTCTGCCAGATGGGAGTATAATGGAAGATGGAATGAAAAAGAAGATTATAAATTTGGACTTTATAATGAAAGTGCTCAATTGTATGACTCTATTGCATACAATGCTCCCTATTATTTGATAGTGAAATCAGCAGGAAATAATAGATCTAGCAATGGGCCTGCTGTAGGTCAGCCCTATTGGCGTAGAGATCAAAATGGAAAATTATACAATGCAGGAAATAGACCAGATAGTTTGAGCAGTAATAATAGTTACGATGTATTACCCACTGATGCCAACTCAAAAAACATTCTTACTATTGGAGCTATTTCACCAATTAGTGCAGGGTATCTCAAAACATCAGATGCAACAATCACTTCCTTTAGTGCTTGGGGTCCAACAGATGATGGACGAATAAAGCCAGATATTGTTACGGATGGATTATCTGTCTATTCTTCAGTTAGTGCAAATGACTCCAGTTATGCATATTTAAGTGGGACATCCATGGCAGCGCCTGGTGCTGCTGGATCATTATTGTTATTGCAAGAATTAAATCAAAGATTAAGCCCAAATAAATTTGCAAAAGCTGCTACTATTAAAGCTTTGGCAATTCACACTGCAAATGAAGCAGGTGCAAGTCCGGGACCTGATTATAAATTTGGGTGGGGAGTATTAAATGATGTTGAAGCAGCCAATGTGCTAAACAATGCACTAACCAATAGCAACAATTCAACAAGTGTTGATCAGGTGTATGAAAATGTATTACAAAATGGACAAACCTATAACGTAAATGTAATTGCTTCTGGAACAAAACCTTTAAAAGCAACCATTGTGTGGACGGATATTAAAGGAAGTCCGTCCAACACTTTAAATGACACTACCCATCAATTAGTCAACGATTTGGATTTAGTAATTAAAAAAGGAAGTTCCATTTATTATCCTTGGACATTAAATAGAGCTGCTCCAGATAATCCAGCAGCAAGAGGCGTTAACAGTATTGATAATGTAGAAAAAGTAGAAATTGATTCAACACTTGTTGGAAATTCCTATACCATTTCAGTAAATCACAAAGGCACTTTAACAAGAGGTCAACAAGCCTACTCACTAATAATTAGCGGAACTGGAGGGGTCGCATATTGCGCCTCTACAGCCTCTTCGAGCGCAGGAACACGACTGGATAGCGTTAGTATTAATAATGTTCAATTTAGCAATACCACATCAAATCAATATATTGACAATACTAATGTATTTATTAATGGAGAACCAAGTGGCAATATCCCTGTATTTATTAAATTAGGCAGTGCTGATGCAACAAACAATACAAGATTTGTAAAAATATTTATTGACTTAAACAATAATGGAATATTCGAGTCAAGCGAGACTGTTTTAACAAGTACAGCCTTAACAAGTGGAAATTATACTGCAACTATAAACTTACCAAGCACATTGACTGTTGGAAAACTTTTAAAACTGCGAATTGTTGCAATGGAAACAAATAGCAGTAGCAATGTAAATGCCTGTGGAACTTATAGTATTGGAGAAACTCAAGACTACACTTTAAAAATAAATAGTTCATCAAATGATCTACAGGTTAGTGATATTATTAATCCTACAGCAGGTGTTTGCAAAAGAGCTGTGCAATATGTAACCATAAAAGTAGTAAATAACGGTTCTACGAATCAATCAAACATACCACTGAGTCTTGTTGTAAAAAAAGGAAGTGCCACAATTTTAAGTGTAAATGAAATTTTCACTGGCCGCTTAAATGGATTTGAAAACATGACTTATACTTTCCAAAAGCCAATTTCGATTGATGCAAATGCTACTTATACAATTACCGCAACAGCAAGTATTAGCAATGATCAACAACCCAATAATAATTCCCTTTCAACAACAATTGTAAGTGCATCAGAAATTGCAGCACCTCAAGGAAGTGCAGTATTTTGCAATGGTATTTTAAGAATGAATGTAGCAAATCCAACAACGGGAACAAACTACTATTGGTATGACTCAAGTGCATTATACAATCCAATTGCAGTTGGCAGTAGCATTAACGCATCAACAACAAGTAGCAAAGTGTATGTTGCACAAGGATTCCAATCCATTATGCCTCCCTTCTCAAATACAAGTTTAACTGGTGGTGGCGGATACAATGTATTTAGTGGAAATTACATGAAAATAAATACCACACAAGCATTAACACTCGAGACAACAAAACTATATTCTGCATATCCAGGAAAAGTTGATTTTATTTTAGGCACTTTAGGCACAGTCAACACCGATGGAACATTTACCTACTATCCAATTCAAACTGTTTCTTTAAACATACCAGCAAGTAGTCCATCGCCAACAACAGGAGCATCTCCATTTGTTGCAGGTGACACCGGTCGTATATATGCACTCAATTTGAATATACCACAGGCTGGCGATTATATCATTATATCAAAATGTGATAGCGCCTCCCTTTTTAGAAATAATGCAGCGACAGATCCAACTTATCCATTGGGCCCAAATAGAGTAATTAGCTTTACAGGAAATAGTGTATCGACTGCTTCAGGAAATTATCAAAATTATTTCTACTTTTTCTATAATATGCAAGTGAAGTCAACGGACTGCATGAGTAATGCTACAATGATAAATGTTTCGAGTAATAACAAACCAACAATTGCTCAAAGTGGTGATAGTCTTATAAGTTCAGTGGGAACTGGATATCAATGGTATATGAATGACTCTCTGATTCAAGGAGCAACGAATCAATCTTATAAGCCTTTAAGAAATGCGATGTATAAGGTGGCTACGATAACGATTGCGGGAGATTGTCAAAACATATCAGATAATAAACTAATTTTGGTGACAGATGTTGCAGAAGCGAGTGCGAAAGAAATTAGGCTCAAAATTACCTCTGACGATTATGTAGAGAATATTATAAGAGGCAATTCTTTTTACATTCAATTTAGCAATATTCAAACCCAAAAGATTTCATTAGAAATAATCAACTCTATGGGTAATCAAGTTTTCAAAAAAGAAAACTTGGTAAACGAACAGGCTCCGCAGCACATAACAATTGAAAGCTTGACTACAGGTATCTACTTTGTTAAAATCTATGCCAACAATAAGGTTTATGTTCAAAGAGTTTTTATTACTAATCATTAAAAATTAGGTTATGGCACTAGAATGGGTTGAAGGAGTAATCACTAAAATTGAAAATGAGACTCCAAATACTAAAAGATTTTATTTCGAAATTCCTAGTCTTGAAAAATTTGATTACATCCCAGGACAATTTGTAACATTAGACCTGCCAATTCATGAGCAGAAAAATAAAAGATGGAGAAGCTATTCAATCGCTTCGGCTCCAAACGGCACAAATACTTTTGAATTAGTAATTGTTCACTTAGAGGGCGGTCTTGGAACTACATACTTATTTAATGAAGTTGCTGTAGGTGCTAAAATCATATTAAGAGGTCCACAAGGTGTGTTTACTTTGCCTAAAAACTTTGACAATGATGTTTACTTTATTTGCACAGGAACGGGTATTGCGCCATTTCGTTCAATGATCAACTATATTCACGAAAACAAAATTGCACATAACAATATTCATTTGATTTTTGGATGTCGCAAATTTGAGGATGGATTATACATAGATGAATTAAAAGCTTTGGAAGCTAAAGAGCCAGGATTCCACTTTCACCCATGTTATTCAAGAGAAACTGAAGTGCCTGCAGGCGCTCACACGGGTTATGTGCACCCAGTATATCAAGAGCTTCTTAAGGACAACAAAGAAACTGCTCATGTTTGGCTATGCGGTTGGAAAGCAATGATTGACGATGCACGTAAAAACATGACAGATTTAGGGCTTGATAAAAAACAAGTTCACTTTGAATCTTTCGGATAGTCATTACTCGAATTCAATATAAAAAGCCTCGACAAAATCGAGGCTTTTTATATTGACTATATTTTCAAAATAATGTAAAAGCTACTTGTTAATTGCTTCCAATACTAATGATTTCACTTGGCTCATTGGAATACGCTCTTGTGACATGGAATCGCGGTGACGAATGGTAACGGTACCATCTTCCTTAGTTTGATGATCAATAGTAACACAAAAAGGAGTTCCAATTGCATCTTGACGGCGATAACGCTTTCCGATTGCATCTTTCTCTTCGTAAAAGCAATGGAATGCTTTTTTACATTCATCCATTAACTCCTTTGCTAATTCAGGCAAGCCATCTTTTTTTGTCAATGGAAGTATTGCTAATTTGTTAGGCGCAATCCTAGCTGGCAAGTGTAATACGACTCTTGAATCAGTAGTGCCGTCTTCCTTGTTAATGGTTTCTTCTTCATAAGCATTAGACAAAATTAATAAGAACATTCTGTCAAGTCCTATGGACGTTTCAATGACATAAGGAATATAATGTTGATTAATTTCGGTATCAAAGTATTGCATTTTCTTTTTACTAAACTCTTGATGACGACTCAAATCAAAATCAGTACGAGAGTGAATACCTTCCACTTCCTTAAAACCAAATGGGAATTCATATTCAATATCCAATGCCGCATCGGCATAGTGTGCTAATTTAACGTGGTCATGAAAACGATATTTGCTTTCGGGAATACCCAAGCTCAAATGCCATTTCATACGCTCATTCTTCCAATGCTCATACCATTCTTTTTGCGTGCCCGGCTTAATGAAAAATTGCATTTCCATTTGCTCAAACTCACGCATTCTGAATATAAACTGACGTGCTACAATTTCATTTCTAAACGCTTTACCAGTTTGTGCGATTCCAAAAGGAATTTTCATTCTTGCTGTTTTTTGTACATTCAAAAAATTAACAAAAATTCCTTGTGCAGTTTCTGGTCTTAAATAAATCGTACTTGCCTCATCCGTTACCGAACCCAATTCAGTTGAAAACATTAAATTAAATTGACGAATCTCAGTCCAATTGCCTGTACCACTTACACTACAATGAATCTTGTTATCATCTATTAATTTTTTCAACCCAACATAATCATCGTTTGCCAACAAAGTATCCATGTCAGCTATTAATTTATCTGCACCAGTCTGATCTCCTTTCTCGATTAATTTTTCGGCATGACCTTCGATCAAATGATCTACACGATACCTTTTTTTACTATCCTTATTATCAATTAAAGGATCGCTAAAACTATCTACGTGTCCACTTGCCTTCCAAGTAGTAGGATGCATGAAAATAGCAGCATCGATACCTACAATATTTTCATTCATTTGTGTCATGGAATTCCACCAATAATCACGAATATTTTTCTTTAATTGGGAACCATAAGGACCGTAATCATAAACCGCACTTAGTCCATCATAAATTTCACTGCTTGGAAACACGAAACCATATTCCTTAGCATGCGAAATAATTGCTTGTAATGTATTGTCTGTTTGGGTCTTACTCATAGTTTGCAAAGATACGGAGGAATCAATTGATGAATCAATTATCGATGTAATTTTTCATTATTTTGATGTCTGCTTGTGTCTCTAATGGTTTTCTTCTGAATATTTTTCTCTAATGCTGTAGCTAAATCAATGCCAGTTTGATTTGCAAGGCAAATAAGCACAAATAAAACATCGGCCATCTCGTCGGCCAATAGTAGCTCTTCCTCCTTGTTTTTAAAAGATTGATCTCCATACTTTCGCACCATAATTCTAGATAATTCCCCTACTTCTTCCATGAGGATTCCCAAATTTGTGAGTTCGCTAAAATAGCTAACCCCTATTGTTTTTATCCAATGATCCACCTGTTCCTGAGCCTGCTGTATGGTTGTATTATTTGACATTTTAATTAAATTAATTGAATTTTATTCTTTGTTTTTAGAATCGATTGTGATGGTTACTGGGCCGTCATTAATTAAAGCCACTTTCATATCTGCTCCAAATTTACCTGTTTGAATAGCATTTCCTAAATCAGTTTCTAGTTGCTTAATCATGGCTTCGTAAAGTGGAATTGAAATATCGGGCTTGGCTGCCGCAATGTAAGAAGGCCTATTCCCTTTTTTAGTAGAAGCATGCAAGGTGAATTGACTCACTAATAAAATATCCCCTCCTATCTCCTGTACGTTTTTATTCATTATCCCTTGCTCGTCTTCAAAAATGCGCATGTTCACAATTTTATTAGAAAGCCATGATATATCGGAATTACCATCCTCATTTACAATGCCCACAAGTACCATTAATCCCTTTTGGATTTGACCAATTATGGATCCATCAACTGTTACACTTGCCTCTAAAACCCTTTGAATAACCACTCTCATACATTCGATTTTATCCCATGAAGATAAACAAAACTATTTTCACTAATTTAGCTGTAATTTCATTCCCTTGAGCAGTATAAAAAAATTAGCAAGCCAAACAGCATGGTATGGACTAAGTTCCATAGCAGCAAGGTTTATTAGCTATTTATTGACCCCCTATTTAACCCTAAAGCTAACTGAAGCAGCTTATGGGGAACAAGCTATTGTGTACTCATTTATACCTTTTTTAAATGTGATTGTAACACATGGCATGGAAACAGCCTATTTCCGATTTGGATCCAAAGAAAACGAAGAAAAAATATACCATACCAGTAGTTTTTCTATGATCATTGTTACTGGATTAGTGGTAGCCTGCTTATTAACTTGGGGTACTCCAATTGCTACATTATTACAAATTAGTTTGCATCCAGAATATATTAAATTGGTTGCTTGGGTGGTAGCATTAGATGCACTTACTACCATTCCATTCTCTAGATTAAGGTTAGAAGGAAGACCCAAAAAATATGCTTTCATTAAAGTAGGCGGCATCCTTATTAATATTTTTGCGACTTATACACTTATTAGCATTTTACCACAATATGCCGAAGCACACAAAGAAAGTTTTATTGCTGGATGCTATATGAAAGGATTTGATGTTGGCTATATTTTGATAGCAAATATTTTACAAAACGTTTTCGTATTACTGCTTTTACAAAAAGAAATTCGCGCGCTTCGTTTCAATATTGATTTCAAACTATGGAGTCAAATGATGCTTTATGCCCTACCCTTAATTTTAGTTGGGTTGGGTGGAATGATTAATGAAACAATGGATCGGATAATGATTGGATGGTGGGGGCCAGGAGGCAGTCCAGATGCAAACAAATCATTGGTGGGTATTTATAGCGCATGTTACAAATTAGCCATCTTAATTACTATATCAATTCAAGCTTTCAGAATGGGTGCAGAGCCCTTCTTTTTTAAACAAGCACAATCCGATAATGCGCCCAAGACATATGCTAGAGTGATGAAATTTTTTGTAATCACATTATGCATTATGTTCCTAGGGGTGGTATTATTTTTAGACATTTGGAAGGAATTTATTCGTAATCCTAAAATGTATGAGGGCTTACGTGTGGTACCAATATTACTGATGGCTAATATGTTCTTAGGTGTATACTATAACTTAAGCATTTGGTATAAATTGAGTAATAAAACCATGGCTGGTGCTTGGATTACTTTGTTAGGTGCCGCAATTACAATTGCTATAAATTTTTTATTAATCCCACGGTATGGTTACATGGCCAGCGCTTGGGCTACTTTCTTTTGTTACGGAACAATGATGGTGGTGAGCTACAAGTGGGGGCAGAAAATTTATTTTATTCCTTATGCAACTAAAAAATTGATTGCCTATTTTGTAATTGCCTTACTTCTTTATAGCTTGAACTTACTTATACTTTGGATATCTAGCAATAGGGCATTTAATTATTTATTTGCCAGTATTTTACTGTTTGGGTTTATTGCATTTGTCGCAAGAATTGAAAAGAAAGAATTAAAATCTATTTTTAATAAATAATATAATGGCAGAAGATTTAAACATACAAAAAGGCACAAAGCAAGAACAATACGAATCATTAATTCCTCAAATTGAAGGCTTGTTACATGGTGAGCCTAATTTAATTGCCAACCTTGCCAATATCAGTGCTGCATTAAAAGAGCAATTCAATTTTTGGTGGGTAGGGTTTTATTGGGTTCAGGATACCGAATTGGTTTTAGGGCCATTTCAGGGACCCGTAGCTTGTACAAGAATAAAAAAAGGACGCGGAGTTTGTGGAGGAGCTTGGGAAAATGGCACTACCCTTATTGTGGAAGATGTTGAAAAATTTCCAGGACATATTGCTTGTAGTAGTGCTTCAAAATCTGAAATTGTTGTGCCGGTATATTTTGGTGAAACAATTGTAGGGGTATTAGATGTAGATAGCGAACACCTTGCCCATTTTGATGAAACCGACAAGCTATTCCTTGAAAAAATAGTGGGATTAATCCCGAATAACTAAAAAGGTCATTATTTCCTGAGGAAGGCCTTAAAAAGTAATCGAAAAATTAAAAAAATCAATTAAGTTTGCAGCCCCTAAGCGGATGTGGCGAAATTGGCAGACGCACTAGACTTAGGATCTAGCGCCGCGAGGCGTGTGGGTTCGACCCCCTCCATCCGCACATTTTAAATGCAAAAAGCCCTTTTCTACCATTGAAGAGGGCTTTTTTATTACTAAAACCTCCCCTTTTTAAGCTTAAAAACTTACCTTTGCCCCCCTTAAACACTACATTAACGTACAAAAATAGCAATATTATGGCAACAGTAAAAAGAACCAACATTGCACCGTTAAACGACAAATTAACAGTGACAATTGCAAAAGAAGATTACATAAAAGGCTTTGAAACAAGCTTGAAAAAGTATTCTAAAACAGCTAATATCCCTGGATTCAGAAAAGGAATGGTGCCAGCTGGCTTGATTAAAAAAATGTACGGACAATCTGTTTTTCAAGACGAGGTTATCAAGACCGTTGAAAATGAGATGAACCAATATATTGCAAAAGAAAAGATTGAAATTTTCGCACAACCCCTTCCTGTTACAAATGAATTCCCTGCAATGGATGTCAACAATCCTAGTGATTATGATTTTTCATTTGAAGTAGGTTTAAAACCTGCATTTACAATTGATACGAAAGGCATCAAAGCAACTAAATATAAAATTGAAGTTACAAATGATATGTTGACTGCCGAAGTAGAAAGACTACAAGTTCGTAACGGAAATATGACTGAACCTGAAGCTGTAGAAAGTGAAGAGAATGTATTGAATGTAACTTTTACTGAAGCAGACAAAAGTGGTGTTGTAGTTGAAGGCGGAATTACTAAAGACAACTCTTTATTGATCAAATATTTTGCAGAGAAAACAAGAAAGCAATTTATTGGAAAAAAGAATGGCGATGTTGTTACAATTCAATTAAGCAAAGCATTTGAAGCAAAAGAATTAGACATCATCATTGGCGACTTAGGACTTACAAAAGAAGAAGGTGAAAAGTTTTTTAATTTGACAATCACTAAAGTTGGCGCTGTTGAAAAAGCACCATTAGATGAAACTTTATTTACCGTAACCTACCCTAACCAAACCATCACATCCGAAGCTGAATTTAAAGAAGCTATTAAAAAAGATATCGAAGGTTATTATGATCAACAATCACGCAATCAAATCCATGACCAAATTTATCATGCCTTGATAGATAATACTAAAATGGATTTCCCTGCTGATTTTCTAAAACGTTGGTTGCAAAATGGCGGAGAAAAACAAAGAACCACTGAAGAAGCTGAAAAAGAATATCCAGTGTTCCAAGACCAATTAAAATGGACTTTGATTAGTACTCAATTAATCGCTGATCATAAAATTGAAGTAGTTGCAGACGACTTAAAAGCGTTCGCTAAACAACAATTGATGAGTTATATGGGTGGTCAATTGGGTGCCTTAGGAGATAATGACCAATGGCTGGAGGATTATGCAGCTAGAATGATGCAAGACAGAAAGTTTGTTGAAGATAGCTACCACCGTATAAGTACTGACAAATTGTTCCAAGCAATTGAAGGAGACGTAACTACAAAAGAGGAGAAAATTTCAGCAGAAAAATTTGCTGAAAAGTTACAGAACCACCACCACTAATACCAAGATTCGTCATTAAAGGCGCATTTATCTGATATTCAAGACCCTCCCATACAAAGGAGGGTCTTTTTTATCTATTTTAAGCCAAGTTTGGCATCGTTTTTGCACTAGCATAAGCGAATAGGTTTTACCTTTACTTTATTAGAAAAATACAAATATGAACATAGGAAAAGAATTTGAAAAATACGCTGTAAAGCACCGAGGCATTAGCAGCAATACCCTACACCAATATCAAAATAGTGTAACCAACCTTACCCCCTATATTATTGAGGAAAGACCCATGAATGTAGCGAGTATGGATGTTTTTAGCCGATTAATGATGGATCGCATCATATTTTTAGGTGAAGGCATTAATGACTATGTAGCGAACATTGTAACTGCACAATTATTATTTTTAGAAAGTACAGATCGTACAAAAGATATTCAAATGTATATCAATAGCCCAGGTGGAAGTGTTTATGCTGGCCTAGGTATTTATGATACTATGCAATTTATTGGACCTGATGTGGCTACTATTTGTACTGGAATGGCAGCAAGTATGGGGGCCATTTTATTATGTGCGGGAGTCGAAGGTAAAAGAACTGCATTAAAGCATAGTCGCATTATGTTGCACCAACCAAGCGGTGCAGTAGGTGGGCAAGCAACTGATATTGAAATCACTGCAAGAGAAATCAAAAAATTAAAACATGAATTATACGAGGTGATTGCTATACATACCCATAAAGATGTGGATGTAGTTGCAAAAGATTGTGATAGAGATTTTTGGATGACTGCTGCTGAAGGAAAAGAATATGGATTAGTTGATGAAGTATTATTAACCAACCCAAGAAAACAAAAAAAGTAATCCTTGAACATTCTTAACAATAAATAAGGCATACTAATTAAATAATTATTTCAATTTGAAAATATGATACTGAATAAAAGTTTTTTAATGGAAGATGAGGAAGAACCAAAAGGAGAAAAGAAAGAAGATAATGGCCCAGGATTCTTGAATAAAAAAATGGAACAAATCTTTTTTGAAAAAAGATCTATTTATTTGTGGGGACAGGTTGATGATAAATCTGCTAAAGATATCGTAACAAAATTATTGTTATTAGATGCCGATAAGCCAGGTGCTGAGATTAATTTTTATATCAATAGCCCAGGTGGCGTTGTGACAAGTGGCATGGTAATGTTTGATACCATGAACTTAATTAAAAGTCCTGTACATACTATTTGCATGGGATTAGCCGCAAGTATGGGATCAATTTTATTAAGCATGGGTGAAAAAGGCAAGCGTACAATTTTCCCACACGGAGAAGTGATGATTCACCAACCAAGTTTAGGCGGATATTACCAAGCCACAAGTGCAGACATTGAAATTCAAGCTGAACAAATTAGAAAAACAAAAGAATTAGGCGCAAAAATTTTAGCTAAAAACTGTAGCAAGTCGATGGAACAAATAATGGCCGATTTTGATAGAGATTACTGGATGAATGCGGAAGAAGCAGTTGCCTACGGTATTGTAGATAAAATTGCAAAGAGTTTATAATAATTAAAGCATTTCAAAATGAAAATGAGCAAAACAGATACAAGCATTCATTGTTCTTTTTGTGGACGCAGCAGAGACGAAGTTAAAATCCTCATTGCAGGCCAAGAAGGACATATATGCGAAAACTGTATTGAACACGCCCATGAAATCATTGAAAAAGAATTTCATCAAAAAAAGTCCGATGGAAAGCCTGGCACTTTAAAAGTGCAAAAGCCAACTGCAATCAAAGCTTTTTTAGATCAGTATATAATTGGTCAAGATGAAGCCAAAAAAATATTGTGTGTAGCTGTTTACAATCACTTTAAACGCATCAACCTACCTACTACTAATAAAAATGAAGTGGAGATTGAAAAAAGTAATGTGATCATGATTGGCGAAACGGGTACAGGAAAAACATTGTTGGCTAAAACAATTGCAAAGCTTTTAAATGTACCCTTTGCAATTGTGGATGCTACGGTTTTCACCGAAGCAGGTTATGTGGGTGAGGATGTAGAGAGCATGCTAACACGTTTGCTACAAAACTGCGACTACGATGTTGATGCAGCACAAAGAGGTATTGTATATATTGATGAAATTGATAAAATTGCACGAAAAAGCGATAATGCTTCTATAACTAGAGATGTGAGCGGCGAAGGTGTTCAGCAAGGATTATTGAAAATGTTGGAAGGGACCGAAGTATTGGTGCCCCCTCAAGGTGGTCGTAAACATCCAGATCAAAAAATGATTAAGGTGGATACCAAAAACATCTTATTTATATGCGGTGGCGCTTTTGATGGTATTGATAAAATCATAGCTCGTAGAATCAATACTAATGCAATTGGATTTAGTGTAAATAAAGATGAGCAAGAATTACAACGCAAAAACTTACTGCGCTTCGTAAACGCACAGGATATCAAAACATTTGGCCTTATTCCGGAGATGCTTGGTCGTTTACCAATTGTTACCCACTTAGAGCCATTAGATGCAGAGACTTTAAGAAGTATATTAACAGAGCCTAAAAACGCGTTAATCAAACAATATACTCAGTTATTTGCAATTGAAAATATTGACCTAAAAATTGATGCCGAAGTTTATGATTTCATTACTACTAAAGCAATGGAATATAAATTAGGCGCTAGAGGATTAAGAAGCATTTGTGAAAGCTTATTTACACAAGCTATGTTCGATTTGCCAGGCACTGATATTACTGAATTTGAAGTGACGCTGGAATATGCTAAACAAATGTTTGATAAAAGTAAATTGAGCACTTTAAAAGTAGCTTAGAAAATAAAACCATTAAAAATAATTTTATGCAAGAATTAATTGACCGTTTAGTTAAAGAAACGGGTGTAACTCCAGAACAAGCAAAACAATCTATCGAAACAATTGCTGCTTTTGTAAAAGAAAAATTCCCAATGTTAGGGGGTGCTGTAAATCAAATTTTCAAAGCAGGAAAATAAATTGATGAAATAAAAAAGCCTCACCATAGTGAGGCTTTCAAGCAAGCAATCATAAACTAGGAATAATTCCTACACCAATACTAATTAATTTTTTAGAAAAATCCTACTTTTCTTAAATAAATTATTATACAAACTATCGACCTATAGTTTCTACAACTATAGCGGCCTAGCTTATTTATTCATTTTCAGATTATTATTACTCAATAAAGTGGATTTGTTGCCTTAGTTGCATTGCCTCATTTTGACTCAAATCACATACCTCAACAAGGCGCGCCCAACCTATTTTCCCATCATTTTCTTTTTTAAGCCTTAAAATGGCCCATACCTGCTGGTCCGAAAATAAACCCAATTGCTTCCAGTCTTTAAAGCTCATGGCATTTGCATTCAATATTACTTTTGTACCTGCTTGAATATATACATGCCCCTTCAATTTTTGAAGCACCGAATCAGTAATACCATACACTTTACTCAATTGATGTGGATTAGAAAAAGTGCCAATATAATTTCGATAGGACAAAATTCGATGCACTATATCATTAGGCAATTTAGTTTTCGATAACCACTCTGTTTCACCAGCAGTATTCATTTCAATTTTCCAAATGGGTTCTTCTACCCTATCCATTTTAAAAGCAGTATGATTTAAATTACCCCTACTATAAGCAATGTTTCTTGGCGCTATTTTAATATAGGGACTTAGCAATAAGTACAATTCATTTTTCAAACCATATAATTTAGAAAAATCATTTGATGTATTAAAATAGCCTCCCTTTGCTCTATAATGCAATAAGGCGCGTGTTTGTTTTTCAGGTATTCCTAAACGAATTGCTTGTAAGCTATCAATTTGATTAGGATCAAAATTTACTAAATGTATAACTTCAGCCGACTTAGGGACAGTCATTGACTTACTATTAGTTGAAGTTGAAAACAACATGCTAATTAAAACAGAGCCCAATAAAATGCAGCCGAGTACAAGGATCCCCTTGAGTTCTTTTTTTGAAAAATAAAAATAAGTTTGCCAGGTTGGAGTAAACATGGAATATAATTGCAACCAAAATAACAATTTAACATTGCGTATTTGTCGCAATAAATATAGGCAACCAAGTATATGAATGCTATTCTACACTAAACTGTAGGCCATCATAGGCCATCTTAATAAAGGAAGGTAATTGTGGTTCTAATTCAGCTTGCATGCCAATTTGGTGGCTAAAATGCGTAAAATAAACTTGAGGTATTTCCAACTCAGTTGCCAAAGCGATGGATTCATTTAAAGTAAAATGGGTTGGATGTGGTTCGGGTCTTAGTGCACTAAGAATTAATACTTTAGATCCCTTAATTTTTTCTTTCTCTTGCTCACTTATATAATTAACATCTGTAACATAGGAAAAATCACCAATCCTAAATCCAAGCACGGGTAATTCACGATGCATTACTTGAATAGGGGTAAATTTTAAGTCTCCAACTTTAAAGGGCGCTTTATCAATTGTATGTAACATCATTTCGGGTAAACCAGCATCTTTATTTTTATCAAACGCATAATAAAAATCACGCTTTATTGCAACCTGAGTGATTTCATTTGCATAAATCTGCATAGGCTTATTTGAATGAAAATTAAATGGCCGTATATCATCTAATCCGGCATAATGATCTCTATGTGGATGTGTAAATACTACAGCATCCAAGTGTGTAGTATTCGTTCGGAGCATTTGATACCTAAAGTCAGGAGTAGTATCAATTACAACTGCAGTATTAGAAGATTGGATTTTAATACTTGTACGCAAACGACTATCTCTTGGGTCATTTGACTTACACACTTTACAATCGCATCCAATTAATGGAACGCCAGTACTAGTACCTGATCCTAAAATGGTGATATTTAACAATGTATTTTTTTTGCCTAAGCCTCAGTCAAAGAAATTTTTTGAACTTCTTCGAATAATTTTTGGGAGTCGTGTGTTAATTTATCAAACTGAATATCTAATTGCGGTATTAATTCTAATAAAGTATTGATCCTAGCTTCTAGATTCAAGAATTTATTCAACACAACTATTCTCTTTGATTCCAATAAGCACCAACCGCTCTGGAAATTACCTCGTTCGTATCTTACAACGAATTCTGATTCACCTAAAATATCTTCTAACTTATTTAATGTAGTTTGAGTCAATTTCATAATTATGCATTGATTTATAGGGTAGTAAGTGGACATACAAATATAGTTTTTTAGCAAACTAAGCTGGTAAATATGGGCTAGTAGTTATTCACATTTCGTACCTTTACCCACACTCATTTTATATGGCTTTTACACATCGAAAAATAATAAATGACCCTGTTCATGGTTTTATTACCATCAACGATCCGCTCATTTTTGAAATTATCAATCATCCTTTTTACCAAAGATTAAGGAGAATTCAACAAATGGCTTTGGCGCAATTGGTATATCCAGGTGCAGTACATACCCGCTTACATCATTCTCTGGGTGCATATCATTTAATGTGTATAGCGATAACTGAACTAAAAGATAAAGGGATTGAAATTACTGATGAGGAAGCAATCGCAGCAAAGGCAGCAATTTTATTACATGATATTGGACATGGCCCTTATTCACATGCTTTAGAAAAAGTACTATTGAAAGGTGTCAGCCATGAGGATATTTCCTTAGCAATTATGCACGCTTTAAATGAAACAGCTAATCCAAAACTAAAAGACCAATTAACACTTGCTATAAAAATATTTACCAATCAATATCCTAAGAAATTCTTACACCAATTAATAAGTGGTCAATTAGATGTTGATAGATTAGATTATCTATCAAGAGACAGCTTTTTTACCGGTGTTAGCGAAGGTGTTGTTGGTTATGAAAGAATATTGAAAATGTTAACGGTTCGAGAAAATGAATTAGTTGTTGAGGAAAAAGGAATTAATAGTGTAGAGAAATTTTTATTATCTCGAAGATTAATGTATTGGCAAGTTTACCGACACAAAACAGTAGTCGCAAGTGAAAATATGTTGGTTAAGATTATTGAACGTGCTCAATTATTATTTGAACAAAAAAATACTTCAGTAAAAACAGGTGGGCTACTTGATTATTTTTTAAACAACCCAAACATACAACTGAGCAGTTTGGACTTATTTACATATTGCAATTTAGATGACACAGATATTCTTTACGCCATTAAGCAATGGCAAAATAATGCTGACCCAATTTTAGCCACTTTGTGTAAAGGGCTTTTAAATAGAAATTGCTTTAAGTGTCAAATTCAATCCGAACCTATCAATGATTTAACATGGGAAGCAGCAAGAAATAAGACAAAATCTACTCATAATTTTAATGATGTGGACCTCGATTTTTTATGCTTTAAAGGCACTGTTTCCAATACGCTCTACAAGAATGACAATGAAACAATTAAAATTTTGCTAAAATCAGGGGAAATAGCCAATATTTCGGCCATTCAAAACGCAATAATTGTTGAAAGTCTTTCTACCCCCGTGAAAAAATTTTACATTTGCTCACTTAACGATTAACCCCCCATTCAAAAATTAACGAATGTTACAATTTAGTGCTCAACAGATTGCGATGATGATTCAAGGTAAAGTTGAAGGTGATGCATCTGTTGCCGTAACTCAATTTGGTAAAATTGAAGAGGCTAAGCATGGTGAAATTTCTTTTTTAGCCAATCCTAAATATGAAGAGTTTTTATATACCACTAATGCGAGTATTATCATCGTTAATGAAAGTTTGGTACTAAAAAAAGCAATTGCAGCCACACTACTTAGAGTACCTGATGCTTATGCTGCTTTTGCTACCTTACTTACAAAGTATCAAGAAATAAAAACTCAAAACTTAACTGGCATTCAAACCCCTTCCTACATATCAACTTCTGCTACACTTGGTGAAAATCATTTTATTGCAGCATTTGCACATATTGGCGACAATGTTCAGTTTGGAAATAATGTGAAAGTTTTTCCAAACGTAGTAGTTGGTGAAAATGTAAAAATTGGTGACAATGTAATTTTACATCCCGGTGTTATCATTTATGCTGATTGTGTTTTAGGAAATAACATTACTATACACTCAGGTGCTATCATTGGAAGTGATGGCTTTGGGTTCGCTCCAAAAGCCGATGGTAGTTTTCAAAAAGTTCCACAGTTAGGCAATGTTGTTATTGAAGATAATGTTGAGATTGGATCCAACACTACTATTGATCGTGCAACTATCGGATCTACTATTATCCGAAAAGGCGTTAAACTTGATAACCTCATTCAAGTAGCACATAATGCCGAAGTGGGGGAAAATACCGTAATTGCTGCCCAAACAGGTATTAGTGGAAGTACAAAAATTGGTCAAAATGCAATGATTGGTGGACAAGTAGGCATTGCTGGTCATTTAATAGTCGCAGATGGGATTAAAATTGCTGCAAAAAGTGGCATTACAAAAAGCTTTAAAGAGCCAAATTTAACACTTACGGGGAACCCTGCAGGCGAACATAATGCCTCATTGAGGGCCCAAGTACACATGAAAAATCTACCAAACCTTGAAAAAAGGGTTAAAGAATTGGAAATATTAGTCGCACAACTGACACAAAAAGGTTAAATCAGCCTAATTTTGCTTAAAATCATCGCTTATAATTAAGCGAAGCTTAAACAATAACATACTATGGATCAACATTTTAATCCAGATAAACAACATACCCTAGCAAATAGCATTAGTATTAGCGGTACCGGCTTACACACAGGCGTCTTAGTTGATATGAAATTAAACCCGGCTAACCCTGGATTTGGCATTCAATTTCAAAGAGTAGACTTACCTAATCAACCAATTATAAAAGCCGACTGCGACTTAGTAACTGATACTAGTAGAGGAACAACATTACAAGTTGGTGATGCTAAAATAAGTACAGTGGAACATATTTTAGCCGCCTTAGTTGGAAGTGGTGTTGACAATGTATTGATTGAAGTAAACGGACCTGAAATTCCAATTATGGATGGTAGCTCAGCGCCATTTATTGAATTAATTGAATCAAATGGTGTGTTGGAGCAAGACGCAGCAAAAGCTTGGTATAGTATTGATGAAAATATATTTCACTATGATGAAGGCAAAAGAGTTGAAATGGTAGCTCTTCCTGCCTTAGATTATCAAATCACTACTTTAATAGATTTTAATAGTCCCGTTTTAGGCACCCAACACGCTGCGTTAACAAGCATTAAAGATTTTAAAGCAGAAATATCTCCTTGTCGAACTTTTTGTTTTTTACATGAATTAGAGGCATTGTTAAAACATGATTTGATAAAAGGAGGTGATATTAATAATGCAATCGTAGTGGTTGATAAACCAGTAACCGACGAGGAGATGGGAAGGCTTGCAAAAGTTTTTAAAAGAGAAAAAATTGAAGTTAAAAGCGAAGGTTATTTAAACAATTTAGAGTTAAGATTTCCAAATGAGCCTGCACGTCATAAATTACTTGATGTTGTGGGGGATCTTGCTTTAATTGGCTACCCTATCAAAGCCCGAATCATTGCGAATAGACCAGGACACAGCAGCAATGTTGAGTTCGCAAAAAAAATAAAACAATACATCAAAAAAAACAAACACGTTAAAGATGTACCCGTTTATAATCCAGCATTAACTCCCGTTTTCAATTTAGAACAAATTGAAAAATTATTACCACACAGATATCCATTTTTATTTGTAGACAAAATCACAGAACTTACAGACACAGTTATTGTTGGTGTGAAAAATGTGACTTTTAATGAATGGTTTTTCCCCGGCCATTTCCCAGGAAATCCCGTAATGCCTGGTGTGCTACAAATTGAAGCATTGGCACAAACTGGTGGAATACTTTGTATTAATGCAATGCCCGAAGGCAAATACGATACTTATTTTTTAAAAATAGATAATTGCAAATTCAAGCAGATGGTAAAACCTGGTGATACCATGTTATTGAAAATGGAATTAACTGCTCCAATTCGCAGAGGTATTTGCGAAATGCGTGGGACAGTATATGTAGGAGGCAAAGTAGCAACCGAAGCTGACTTAGTAGCGCAGGTTGTAAAAAGAGCCGATTAAAAAATTAAAACAAAAACTATGACGCATCCATTTACTTATATCGACCCCAATGCAAAAATTGCGAACAACGTTAAAATTGATCCATTTACTGTAATTCACAGTGAAGTGGTTATTGGTGAAGGCACTTGGATTGGAAGTAATGTTACCATTATGAATGGCACCAAAATTGGAAAAAATTGTCGCATTTTCCCTGGTGCTGTAATTGGTGCTGATCCTCAAGATTTAAAATTTAATGGAGAAAAAACATCAGTTGAAATTGGAGATGAAACTACCATTAGAGAGTTTGTAACAATCAATAGAGGAACTAGCGATCGTTGGATTACTAAGGTTGGAAACAACTGTTTAATAATGGCATACAGCCACATTGCACACGATTGTATAATTGGAAACCATTGTATTTTAAGTAATAGTGTACAAATCGCGGGCCATGTTACCCTAGGAGACTATGCATGGATTGCTGGCGTAAGTGCAGTACATCAATTTGTAAATATTGGGCAACACGCATACATTGCTGGAGGAAGTTTGGTGAGCAAGGATGTGCCGCCGTACATTAAAGCGGTGCGTAATCCACTAAGCTATGGTGGAGTAAATAGTGTAGGCCTTAAAAGAAGAGGTTTTGATTTAGAAAAAATCAATCACATTTTAGACATCTATCGTTACATATTCAATAAAGGGATGAATACCTCACAGGCCTTGGAATTTATTGAGGAAGAATTACCTGCTACAGATGAGCGTGATGAAATTGTAACATTTATTAGAGATAGTGGTCGCGGCATTATTAAGAAGTTTGGGAAAGGAGCAGTAGACGAAGATTAATTATGATACAAATTAGCCTCAACAACGCAGGGAAAAGATTCAATAAGGATTGGATTTTTAAAGACCTGAATTATACTTTTGAAATGGGGCAGCATTATGCTTTAATAGGTAATAATGGTTCGGGAAAAAGCACACTTTTACAAGTGATTGCTGGATATGCAAGTTTATCGAAAGGAGTAATTGAATGGGGCGAAAGTGATACCAATTCTATTTACAAACAAATAAGTTTGGCCGCACCCTATTTGGAATTGATTGAAGAATTTACAACGCTTGAACAAATTAAATTTCACGAAAAATTTAAGCCATTAAGAAAAGATTTTTCTCATGAACAATTGATTGAGATGGTAGGATTAAAGGCAGCATCAAATAAACAAATAAGGTATTTTAGTAGTGGCATGAAGCAGCGCTTAAAATTAGCATTAGCTATATTTTCAGACACCACTATTTTATTATTAGATGAGCCCTGCAGTAATTTAGACAAAGAAGGATATACATTGTATCAGGAAATGATAAGCACATACGCAATGCATAAACTAATAATAGTTGGCAGCAATGACACACAAGAATATGCATTTTGCAATCAGCATATTAATTTATTAGATTACAAAGTAGCAGGGAATAATAGCTAATCCAATATGCTGAATGGGCTTAGCTTCTACTAGCAATCAACAAGTTCAAATCTGTAAATTTAAGTTGGAATTTTTCACTGATATAAAAGTCAGTAAGTGCTCCCTTGTATAAATAAATACCCTCTCGTAAATGCACTTGTTGCCATATTATTTCCTCTAGCCCTCCCTGATCCCCTACCTGAATGAGTAATGGCATCAATACGTTGCTAATTGCTTGACTTGCTGTACGCGCAAATCCGCTTGGAATATTTGGCACTCCATAATGCAAAACATTGTGCTTTATTTTAATTGGGTGCTCGTGATTTGTTAATTCACTGGTTTCAAAACAACCACCCCTATCAATAGCAACATCAATTATGATACTTCCAGGACGCATTGCAGCAACCATTTCTTCCGTTACAACAATTGGCGCTCTTCCCAGTTCATTTCTTAATGCCCCCACCGCCACCTCGCAAGTTTTTAATTGCTTCGCTAATATTTTAGGCTCTAATACACTGGTCCAAACTCTTTGTCCTAAATTATTTTGCAATCTTTGCAGTCGGGAAACATTATTATCAAACACTTTAACGCTTGCACCTAAAGCCAAAGCATTTCTTGTAGCAAATTCTCCAATAATATCAGCACCAATAATCACTACCTTGGTTGGAGGAACACCACTAATACCTCCCAATAAAACACCCTTGCCTTGATTAAAATTACTCAGGTATTGTCCTGCAATTAACATTACAGCACTTCCTGCAATTTCACCCATGCTTCGTAAAATAGGATAGTTTTGATTTTCATCTTTTATATTTTCAATTGCTAAAGCTGTGATTTTTTTAGCCATTAATTTTTCAACTAATTCTTTTTTTAATGCAGTCAAATGCAATGGGGAAATTATTATTTGGTGCATTTGTAAAAAAGGTAAATCTGCTTCAACTGGAGGTGCCGTTTTTACAAGTATAGGACATTTGTACACTTCTTCTTTTTCAAAAACAATACGCGCACCCGCTTCGGCATAATCATGATCGGTATACCTACTTCCATCCCCTGCACCAGATTCAACCATTACTTCATGCCCATTTGCAACTAAAACGCCAACCGCATCTGGAATCAATCCAATTCTATTTTCCTGAAATGCAATTTCTTTTGGAATACCTATTAACAATGGCTTAGAACGATGTGGAATATCAAGCACTTCCTCTTGTGTTTCATAGGAAAATGAACTGTGAATTTGTGGCTTTAGGACACTCATAATGCTTGTTTTTATGAAGGTATAAAAATCCTTCTATGTTCTGGATCTAAAATTTCAATTTCTAATTTGATCGTATGCTCATTTAACAATCCGGGCGCTTTTTCGGGCCATTCAATAAAACACAAATCAGCATCATCCAATGCGGCTTCAACACCTGTCCTAATGGCCTCTGCTTCATCTTCTAATCGATACCAATCCATATGATAAATTGTCTTGTTATTCACCTCATATTGATTCATAATGGCAAAGGTTGGACTTGATACCGCATCCTGAACTCCAAGCTGTTTGCATATTTGGCTGATTAACGTGGTTTTACCTGCTCCCATGGGTGCAAAAAAAGCCCAAATTGGCTTTGTACCATATTGCTTTATCAATTTGTCCGCAACGGCTTCCATTTGGTCCAAAGTATAAATCATATCCATTTTCCAAAGATACAGCAAGTATTAGAAAGCCAAAATCAGAAATCTCAAAAGGGTCGTACCTTTATTGTGAAAACAGCCTTAATTATAGCATTTGAAAATGTAGCGATATGGAACATATACAATTAAAAGTAGACGGAATGAGTTGCACCAACTGTGCGCTCTCTATACATAAATATTTAGAAAATCAAGGAATCAAAGAACCTAAGGTTAGTTTTATGGAAGGGGAAGTTCAATTTGATTTGCCAACCGACCTTAAAAAAGAAACATTAGTAAAAGGTATTCACAATTTAGGATATAAAGTACGCGGACAAGAGGAAGCTGCACCCAAAAAGAAATGGTTAGATAATAATAAAGATCGTGCAATATTTTGTTTGATTTTTACCATTCCATTAGTAAGTCATATGTTACCTGGTATAAATAAAATTCCAGGTATTCATATGTTGATGAATCCAATTATTCAATTAGCAATAACCATCCCTGTTTTTTTGGTAGGCATTGGTTATTTTGGTAAGAGCGCATGGCATAGTTTATTGAATGGAATTCCTAACATGAACGTATTAGTGAGTATTGGCGCCATTGCCTCATTTGGTTATAGTTTATACGGAACCATTATTGGCCGTGGCATGGAGTTTGCTTATTATGAAACTACTGCAACTATTTTAACACTTGTATTTTTTGGAAATTATCTCGAAGACGCATCTATCGAGTCAACACAAAGAGCTTTAAAGGATTTAGTAAAAGCCCAAAAAGTAATGGCCAATATGATTGTGTTTGATGAAAATCATAAAGAAATTTTATTTAGCGTTGAGAGCGATACCTTAAAAGTGGGCGACTTAGTATTAATCAATTCGGGCGAAACCATACCAATGGATTGCAAAGTGCTATGGGGCGAAGCAAATGTAAACGAATCCATTGTTACAGGCGAAAGCGTTCCTGTATTTAGAAAGATGAACGACATTTTATTAGGAGGAAGTACAATTGAAAACGGATCTGTAAAAGCTTATGTCACAGCAGTTGGAAATGACACTGTACTTGCTAATATTTTGAAAATGGTGAAAGCGGCGCAAGGCGAAAAACCACCTGTACAAATACTTGCAGATAAAATTTCAGCCATCTTTGTCCCTTTAGTTGTAAGTATTGCGTTGGCTACGTTATTAGGTAATTTCTTTTTTGCACATAACGCATCAGGAGCACCCATTGGATTTGGAGAAAGCATGTTAAGAGCCATTGCTGTATTAGTCATCTCCTGCCCATGTGCTATGGGATTAGCGACACCTGCTGCCATTGCAGTAGGATTAGGGCGTGGAGCGAGAAACGGTATTGTATTTAAGAATGCAAAAAGTTTAGAAACATTTAAAGACATTAAGCAAGTTGTATTTGATAAAACCGGAACCCTTACAACAGGTCATTTCGAGATTGCCAATTTTAAAATAATTGACATACAACATTCAGCTGGACAAAATAATATAAAGGATGAAGATTTTAAAGCGCTTGTTTACTCTTTAGAAAGGTATTCCAACCACCCCATTGCAAAATGCATTAGCGGTAGTTGGAAAGTAGCTAATGCTACCAATTGGGCTAAAATTGAAGAAATAAAAGGGCTTGGAATTCAAGCTACCGACAAAGAAGGGAATCAATACTGGGCTGGTTCATTCAAAACTTTGGTAGATCAAAAGGCAGAAGATGGACATAATATATACATTCAAAAAAATAATGTATTGATTGGATGGGTAGATGTTACTGACCAAATTAGACCGGAGGCAAAAGAGGTAATTGAAACCTTACATCTACAAGGCATACATACAATTTTATTGAGCGGCGATCGAAAAGAAAAATGCGAGGCAGTAGGAAAAATATTAGGCATTCAAGAAATTATCAGCGAGCAAAACCCGGCCGATAAATTAGAAAAATTAGCAGCATTAACTGCAATAGCCCCTACCGCAATGGTTGGTGATGGCATCAATGATGCACCGGCATTAGCAAAAGCAACTGTTGGCATTTCGTTGAGTAATGCGTCGCATATTGCCATTCAAAGTGCACAAGTAATATTAATGAATCAAGGATTAAAAAATCTACCCATGTCATTAGGTTTGGGCCGTCGCACTTATGAAACAATCAAAGAAAATTTAGCTTGGGCTTTTTCTTATAATATTATTGCTATTCCTGTTGCAGCACTTGGTTTATTAGGCACCTGGGGACCAACCTATGGTGCATTAATCATGGGTTTAAGTGATGTAGTGTTAGCATTAAATTCGCTTAGATTATTCAAAAAGAAATTAGTGTAGCGCATTCTTGAAAACTGCTGAAACCATATTAAAAAAGTATTGGGGGTATGATCAGTTCAGACCCCAGCAACTTGTTGTAATTAATAGTGTAATTGAAAAAAATGATACATTAGCATTATTACCAACTGGTGCTGGTAAATCGCTTTGCTTTCAGGTTCCAACTTTATTAGAAGACGGTATTTGTTTGGTGATTAGCCCATTAATTGCATTAATGCAAGATCAAGTTAAAGACCTTCAATCTAAGCATATTACAGCTATTGCATTAGGCGGACAATTAAGCGAGGAAGCACAGGCCGAAGTAATGGCTGCAGCAAAAAGAGGGAAATATAAATTCATTTATTGCTCTCCCGAAAAACTAGCTCAACAAAATTTTCAAAATGAACTAAAACAAGTAAAAATTACATTATTTGCTATTGATGAAGCACATTGTATTTCCCAATGGGGTTATGATTTTAGACCACCTTACAGAAAACTAGATGTATTAAAAAAATTGTTCCCGACTATTCCCATATTAGCAATGACCGCATCAGCAATTCCTGTTGTTCAAGAGGACATCGTTAAACAACTGGCATTTAAAAATGAACATATTATTACGGACAGCTTCTTAAGGCCCAATTTAAAATATAGTATACATAAAGTACCTGTCAAGATACAAGTACTCAGAAATATTTTAAATGAATTAAATGGGGCTGCTATTATATATTGCAACACAAGAAATAATGTTGCACAACTTGCACAGTTACTTAATGCATATGGATATAATGTAGGAGCATACCATGCTGGCATGGCAATTGAAGAAAGAAAAAAAGTGCAAGCGAATTGGATGGAGAATATAACTCCTATTGTAGTATGCACCAATGCCTTTGGTATGGGCATTAATAAAGGTGATGTGCGTAAAGTAATTCACTTTGATATACCTGGGAGCCTGGAACAATATTACCAAGAAGCAGGAAGAGCAGGAAGAGATGGGCAGTTTGCTGAAGCCATTTTACTCTATCAACAAAATGATTGGGATTATTGGATTGAATTACAGGAAAAAAAATATCCAAGTATTGAAATTATAAAAAAAATATACCAAGATCTTGCTGACTTTGTACAACTACCAATTGGCTTAGGAGAAAAACAGCAATTTATATTTGATTTTGAAAATTTTTGTACGATTTTTAAATGGGATAAAATCATTGCGCGCAATGCATTAAGCTGGATTCAACAAGAAGGTCATGTACGCTTTTCTGAGTCTGCATTTACGCCATCCATGGTGCAAGTATTAGGAGATAGATACACAATTGAACAGTTTCAAAATGCACATTACGAAACTGGAATCGTATTACAAACACTACTGAGAACCTATGGCGGAATTTTAGATAGCCCCCATTTTATCAATGAGCAATTAATTGCTGAACTCTTACAAAGAGATGTCCCTTTTGTCATTAAGCATCTGCAATTCTTAACCCAACATGGTATGATCAATTTTGATCAAAAACAAAATCAGCCAGTGGTTCAGTTTTTGTGGAATAGAAGTTCTGCTTCGTTTATGAAAATCGACTTTGACCATTATCAATTGATGAAAAAAGCCTTTAACGAGCGTATTAAGCAATTTATAGGTTATATACAAGGCCACCCTACAATTTGTAGAAGTATCTATTTGGCAAAATACTTTGGAGAAAAAAGCTCAAAACCTTGCGAAATATGCGACATTTGTTTAAGTACGAAGAGATAGGTATATTTTAACAAAACATTGGAAATGCTTTTTTTTCTAAAAAAAGTAAAAATCGTTTCTTTACAATAAGCAATCAATTAAAAACATAGTATTATGGAAGATAAAAAGAAATTTAAAGTGTTGTTGTGTGAAGATGATAGCAACCTTGGATTGGTATTAAAAAATTATTTAGAATTGGATGAGTACGAGGTTACTTTAGAGCGTGATGGCCGACTAGGGCTTGCTGCTTTTCAAAGAGAAAAATTTGACCTTTGCTTATTAGATGTAATGATGCCACATGTTGATGGCTTTACACTTGCCGAAGAAATAAGAGATATTGATCCTGATGTACCTTTGTTTTTTTTAAGTGCTAAAACACTAAAAGAAGATATTATACATGGGTATAAATTAGGGGCTGATGATTATATTACTAAGCCTTTTGATAGTGAAGTATTAATGCTTAAGATTAAGGCGATCATTAAGCGCAATGAGGAAGACAATAAAATCAGCGACAACCAAGAATATGAATTAGGCATTTACCACTTTAATCCAAAATTGCGTGAATTAATTCATGGAGAATTGATTCAAGTACTGTCTCCTAAAGAAAATGAGTTATTAAAAATGCTCTCTGAACATAAGAATGACTTATTAACAAGAGAGAAGGCCTTGAAAAAAATATGGGGCAGTGATACTTATTTCAATGGAAGAAGTATGGACGTGTATATCGCTAAATTGAGAAAATTTTTAAAAGAAGATCCTCAAATCGAAATTGTGAATATTCATGGAAATGGGTTTAGATTGGTTGTGCACTAAATAAAACTATTTTACAATAGACTTATAATAAAAAAGCGTTCACAAAATGAACGCTTTTTTATTATCTAAATAATACTGAATTTTCAGTACTGCCGCCTCTGTGTTTTCCTAAATGCGCATAGGCTTTATAAGTTACCTCTCTACCTCTTGGTGTTCTTTGCAAAAATCCTTCTTGAATTAAAAATGGCTCATACACTTCCTCAATGGTACCTGATTCCTCACCCACTGCTGTTGCAATAGTTGAAATACCTACAGGACCACCTTTAAACTTTTCGATGATAGCCAATAAAATTCGATTATCCATTTCATCGAGCCCATGATTATCTACATTTAATGCTTTCAATGCATGTTTTGTAATCCCGATATCAACAATCCCATCATTTAAAACTTGTGCAAAATCACGTACACGACGTAATAACCCATTTGCAATACGAGGTGTCCCACGACTTCGGCGTGAAATTTCACCTGCCGCCTCTGTATTGATATTCACATTTAAAATACCCGCACTTCTTAATATAATTTTTTCAATCACAGTAGCTGGATAATATTCCAATCTTGATTTAATACCAAAACGTGATAATAAAGGAGCAGTTAATAACCCGCTACGTGTAGTTGCTCCAACCAAGGTAAACGGATTTAAATTGATTTGAATACTTCTTGCATTGGCACCACTATCAATCATGATGTCAATTTTATAATCCTCCATCGCTGCATATAAATACTCCTCTACCACTGTACTTAAGCGATGAATTTCGTCAATAAATAATACATCGTTGGGTTCCAGGCTTGTCAACAAACCTGCTAAGTCACTAGGCTTCTCAATGACAGGACCAGAAGTTTCCTTAATTTGAACACCCATTTCATTGGCAACAATTCTACTCAAGGTTGTTTTACCTAATCCTGGAGGGCCGTGAAACAAAATATGATCCAACGCCTCTCCTCTTAATTTAGCCGCCTTTATAAAAATGCTGATGTTTTCAATCAACTGTGGTTGACCTGCAAAAGCATCTATTTCGGTAGGGCGAATACTATTTTCAAATTCACGATCCTGTGGATTTAAATTTTGATGATTAGTATCTAAGTTTGGATTGGACATGTTTTAATTTAGAGCTTAATTTAATTCGACAATTGCGTATATAATTTTATTTCGCAGGAGTATAAGGCTTGTCTAATAAATGATTGTAAATAAATTTATTTTTCAATTCATTAAAATGTTTTCCTTTAGCTGCGCCCCATCCATGTCTTCCTCCAGGATACAACATGAATTCTACTTCCTTACCATTATCTTGCATTGCACTCAATAATTGAATTGAATTTTGCATGTGCACATTATCATCCGAAGTGCCATGCACTAATTGTAATGTTCCCTTAAAATCCTTGATATAAGACAACACACTGCTTGTTTTATATCCTTCAGGATTCTCACCTGGGGTATCCATATATCTTTCGGTATAGTGAGAATCGTATAAACTCCAATCTACAACACTTCCACCAGCCATTGCATGTGTAAATACAGAAGCACCATAGGTTAATGCATAACAACTCATATATCCACCATAGCTAAACCCAGTGATGCATATTTTTTTAGGATCAGCACTACCATTCGCAATAAACCATTTAGCCATGGTCATATAATCCTGCATCTCCCAATATCCTAAATTTCGATACATATAGTTAACCCCTTCTTTGCCAAAATGTCCACTAGCTCTATGATCAAACGCTACCTGTATTAAACCCTCTTTTGCCCAATTTTCTTTTGCAGCAGGATTACTCCAATTATCCATAACCGTACCCGCATTAGGCCCTCCATAAATACTAACCAATAAAGGATATTTTTTATTGGGATCCATATTTTTGGGCCAAGTCACTAAAGCAGGCAACTCATATACGCCATCAGCACTTTTGATATGAATCAATTCAGTTTTAGCATAGTTGTTAATATTAAAAGAAGTGTCTACCGCAGTGCCAAGTGTTTGAACTGTCGCTATTCCTTTTTTAGGAATATCAATGACAGCAATTGCAGTAGGTGTCTTTACATTTCCAAATACGCCAACAAAATGTTTGGCATCTGGCGCTAAATTAACTTGACTATAATTGTAATCTCCAACACTTAAACGCTTTAAATTTTTACCATCAAAACCAATACTGTAAAAATCAATTCTTGCAGTACTTTCAATACCTCTTGCGGTAAAATATATTGTATTATTTTTTTCATCAATTAGTTTAATGCCTGTTACTGTATACTTACCATTTGTGATTGGATTCAATAACTGACCATTCATATTATATAGGTACAATTGATTCCATCCTGTTGCATCTGATTGCGCAATGTACCCTTTATTATTCGCTAAAAAGTTAATTCTACCACTCACTCGATCCTCCAAATCAATCCATGTTTTTTGATACTCTTTATACACTTCTTTCTTAGCACCTGTTGCCATATCTAATTCATAAATGCTCAAGTTATTTTGACCGCGGTCCATCCAAGACAGCCACATACTATTGTTGTTTGGATTCCAAATTGGCCATCCAAAATATTGATCTTCTTGGTCATTAAAATCAGCCCAACTAATGTTTCCACCCGATGGTGCAACCCATCCAATTTTAACTGTCGGATTCGGGTCTCCTACTTTAGGATACCTTGTTTCTTCGATATAACCATGCTGTCCATCACTATTATAAATTGGGAACATTGGAACCTTGCGTTCATCAAAACGCATAAACGAAATAAACTTACTATCTGGACTCCACCAAAAAGCACGATACTGAGTTGGACGACCAAAAATTTCTTCAAAATAAACCCAACTAGCATAACCATTTAAAATTCCCTTAGTATCATCATTTGTGATAGCAATTTCTTTTTTATCAGCAAAACGTAAAGTATATAAGTTATTATTTTTGGTGTATCCAACATATTGCCCATCCGGAGATATAGTTGGATTTTTTTCTTCAACTGCATCAAATGTCAATTGTGTTTCTAACCCATTTTCTTTTAAATACAAATTTGCATTTTTAACAATTACTTGCTTTTCTGTGCTTTGAGCAATTGCAGATGCCGCACTGTATTGTTTAGTAGATATATTGTATACATAATCCTTAGCCGTTTTTTCATTGTTTAATTTCGTATTTACAACCACTTGATTGTTATCTACCCAACGAACAAATCGTGGCAAATTTGATTGAGGCATTTGAGCCAATGTCACTAACGCTATTTGGCTAAAACTTAAAAAAAGAACCACTATTTTTTTCATAGGATTGGATTATAAATAACAAAAATATTTTTACAACTTTATTTTAAAAATTAAATTACAACATTGATCATTTTACCTTTTACAAAAATGAATTTCTTTATTGGCTTATCTTCAACCCATTTTAGTATGGCTGCATTGGATAATACAATTTCTTTCACATGATCCTCGGTCGCATCCAAGGCAATAGAAATATTCGTTCTTACTTTCCCATTAATGCTTACTGGATACTCTTTTGATGTTTCCAATACGTATTGAGGATCAAACACAGGATACGCTGCATCAACAACCAAGCCACTATTTCCCAAAGCACTCCACAACTCTTCTGCAAAGTGTGGTGCGTATGGCGTTATTAAAATAAGTACTTGTTCTAAAATTGCTTTCTTATGGCAGCCAGCATCATACAACTCATTAATACAAATCATAAATGTACTAATAGCAGTATTAAAACTATAACGCTCGGTATCTTCTTCAATTTTTTTAATGGTCTTGTGTAAGATTTTTAGTTCATCTGCAGTTGGTGTTTCATCAACCCATACTTTTCCTTTCAATTCATCAAAGAATAATCTCCAGAACTTTTTAATAAAACGATGCACGCCTTCAATACCTTTTGTATCCCATGGCTTACTTTGCTCCACTGGCCCTAAAAACATTTCATACATTCTAAAAGTATCAGCGCCATATTTTTGTACTAAGTCATCGGGATTCACTGTATTAAACTTAGACTTAGACATTTTCTCTACTTCGGCACTACATATATACTTGCCGTCTTCTAAAATAAATTCTGCATTTGCAAAATCAGGCTTCCATTTTTTAAATGCAACTGTATCTAATTCCATTCCATCCACCATATTTACATCAACATGCAATTGATCTACTTCATGCTCACCAATTAATCCTGCAGAAACAAAAGTAGGTGTCCCTCTTTTGCGATAAACAAAACGAGAGCTTCCCTGAATCATTCCTTGGTTTAATAATTTTTTAAAAGGTTCGTCAAAACCAATATGACCTAAATCGTATAAAGCCTTTGTCCACATACGACTGTACAATAAATGTCCAACCGCATGCTCGGTTCCACCAATATATAAATCTACCTGCCCCCAATAATCACTTGCTTTGCGACTACAAAATTCAGTATCATTACTTGGATCCATGTAACGTAAAAAATACCAGCTACTACCCGCATAACCTGGCATGGTATTAGTCTCATAGTTTTCGGATTTCCAAGATTCAATATTTGCCAATGGACCTTCCCCTTCAGGGCCTGGTCCGTAATTATCTACATCAGGTAACAATAATGGTAATTCATTCTCGGTTAAAGGATATGCAACGCCATCAATCCATTTAATTGGAAATGGTTCGCCCCAATATCTTTGTCTACTAAATGCAGCATCACGCATTCTGTAATTTACTTTGCGTTGACCAATGCCCATTTCTTCAATCTTATCATTTACAATAGCAATTGCCTCTTTTTGAATTACTCCATTTAAGAAATCACTATTGGTTAATTTCGCTTCCTTTGTTGGATTCGCCTCCACGCCATCAAATGCGTCTCCTAAAATATTGGTAATAGGAATATTAAAATGTTGCGCAAATTTAAAGTCTCGATCATCGCCACAAGGAACAGCCATAATAGCTCCTGTACCATATCCGGCCAACACATACTCTGAAATCCAAATTGGAATTAATTTTTGATTAAAAGGATTCACTACATAAGCACCTGTAAAACAGCCCGTAATTTTTTTCTCCGCCATACGCTCACGCTCACTTCTACTTTTCACATAAGCAATATATTCCTCAACTGCTACCTTATGTGTATCAGGTGTTATGCTTTCAATTAATGCATGCTCAGGAGCCACTACCATAAAGTCAACACCAAATACGGTATCTGGGCGAGTTGTATACACTTTTAAAGCGGCGGAATGTCCATTTATAGCAAAATCAATTTCGGCACCATAACTTTTACCAATCCAGTTTGACTGCATTTCCTTCATGGCATCACTAAACTGAATGGTATCCAATCCAGACAATAACCTATCTGCATATTCTGTAATGCGCAAATACCATTGTCTTAATTTTTTCTTTTCTACAGGATGGCCACCTCTTTCACTAAATCCATTTATCACTTCATCATTTGCCAATACAGTGCCTAATGCTTCACACCAATTCACTTCGCCATATCCACAAAATGCCAAACGATATTGCATTAAAATCGACTGCTGCTCCTTTTCACTATACCCTTTCCATACAGTTGCGTCAAATTTAACTTTTGTATCTCCCGGGCAAGGCTGATGCTCATTTCCGACTGTTTCAAAAATAGAAATCAATTCCGCAATTGGTTTTGCTTTTTGTTCAGCACGATCATAATAGCTATTAAACAATTGCAAGAAAATCCATTGCGTCCATTTATAATAGTTGGCATTACATGTTCTTACTTCTCTATCCCAATCATAACTAAAACCAATATTATCTAATTGCTTTCTGAAATTATCAATATTGCCATGCGTACTTTTTGCAGGATGTACACCATGCTCAATTGCATATTGCTCAGCAGGTAATCCAAAAGCATCATACCCCATTGGGTGCAAAACATTAAACCCTTTTAATCTTTTAAAACGACTATAAATATCCGAAGCAATATAACCCAATGGATGACCCACATGTAATCCGGCTCCACTTGGATAAGGGAACATGTCTAACACATAGCATTTAGGTTTTGAACTATCATTACTTACTTGATATGCCTTTTTTGTTTTCCAGGCCTCCTGCCACTTTTTCTCGATACTGCTAAATTGATATTCCATCTTCTTTTGCTTAAAAAATCTATAATTATTCGGTTTTCATCTTGACCTAACCCATTTACCCCATTTTTAGGAAAAATTAGGCATAATTCGGCCTATGCAAATGTAAGCCATTAGCGTTCAAAACCGTACATTTGCAAAGCGAACAAATAAAATTTTAATGCTATGGCAGTTAATGGATCAGGATCTTTAAAACGCAGTAAACCCAACTATATTTATAGCATTGTAGGGGTGGCCATTGTTTTGTTTATTATGGGTATTATGGGTTGGTTATTTTTAAACCTACATTCCATTGGGGATAATTTTAAGGAAGACATAAGAATTAGTGTTTACCTGAGGACAGCCGACAAAAATACAATTGGCAACATTCAACAATTTATCACAAGTCAGCCCTATGCCAAGAATGTGGAATATGTAAATAAAGAAAAGGCAAAGGCAATTTGGAATAAAGAAAATAACGAAGATTGGGGTAAAATATTGGAAGTTAACCCTTTACCCGAGAGTGTCGATTTTTTTGCAAAAGCAAACTATGTAAATGTAGATAGCTTAACAAAAATTAGCACTGCTATTGAAACCAATTTTAAAAATGAAGTTGCAGACATCTCTTATCCAAAAAGCTTGGTAACTAACTTAAATGAACGAACAACTAAAATTGGGCTTATCTTTTTAGTATTATCAATTGTTCTTTGCATTATTGTAATAGTGAGTATTGACAATACTATTCGCTTAGCTATGTTTAGCAATCGTTTTTTAATTAAGACCATGCAAATGGTAGGCGCAACTCGAGGTTTCATTTCCAAACCACTGCTAATTCGAGCCCTTTTGAATGGATTGATTAGTGCATTTATCGCTATATTTTTATTATTTGGATTAGTAGAATGGGCAACAAGTCAATTTCCACAAATTAGAACCCTACAAGGCATTAGTACCAGCGTAATGCTATTTGGTGGCCTAATTGTGCTTGGGGTAGGCATATCAGTACTTAGTACCTACCGCAGTGTGTTAAAATATTTAAAAATGAAACTAGACGAATTGTACTAATTACAAATATCATTACATTTAATTCTCAAATAACCGAATATGAGCCAGAATAACAACAATAAGTCACTAGCATTCTTTGGAAAATCAAATTATATATGGATGCTAATAGGCGCTGGATTAATTTTAATGGGCATGTTATTAATGTCAGGTGGAAAAAGTGCCGACCCAAATGTATTCAATGTAAATGAAGTGTATGGCTTTCGCCGTATTACACTTGCACCTATTGTAATTATTGCAGGATTCATAGTTGAGATTTACGCAATATTCAAAAAATCTTAAATTCACTTTTAAATACATTAAAAGCGATGACTGGTTCATCGCTTTTAATAACCTAACTATTCAAATGAACACATTTCAATCTATTATCATTGCCATTATTGAGGGCATTACAGAGTTTTTACCAATTTCTAGTACTGCACATATGAAATTTGCAAATCCTTTATTAGGGGTTAATGCCGAAGATCCATTTGTGAAAATGTTTGAAATTGTAATTCAGTTAGCCGCAATCGCTTCGGTAGTAGTTGTTTATTATAAAAAGTTTTTTGATTTTAAACACGTTAGCTTTTATTTAAAATTAATTGTTGCAGTTATTCCTGCATTGATTTTTGGTGCATTATTAAAAAAATACATAGATAATGTATTGGGGAATTTATGGATCATAGCAATCGTAATGGTTGCAGGTGGCGTTGTTTTATTATTTATTGACAAGCTATTCTCAAATAATGAAAATGAATCTCAGGAAATGAGTTACAAAAAATCATTTATAGTAGGTTGTTTTCAAGTATTGTCAATTCTATTCCCTGGATTAAGCCGCAGTGCCGCAACAATAATAGGCGGTATGAGTCAAAAATTAACTAAAAAGACAGCTGCGGAATTTTCCTTCTTTTTAGCCGTACCAACTATGTTAGCCGCATCTGCAAAAAGCACCCTAGATGTCTATAAAGAACATAAGGAAGTTTTTTCAAATGATAATTTAACTATCCTTATTATAGGCAGTGCCATTGCATTTATAGTTGCATTACTTAGCGTGAGGTTCTTTATCAATTTTATACAAAAAAGAGGATTTGCTATGTTCGGCTGGTACCGAATTGTCCTGGGAATCACTATTTTAAGTTTATTATTCACTAAGATAATAGCAGCTTAATTTTTAGCCAACTATACTATCTATTTATTTGTATATTTAATCACACAAATAGATAGCAATGCAGACAGCATCGAAAAAAGTAGTCAATGGATGGGCCATGTACGATTGGGCCAATAGTGTTTATAGCTTAGTAATTACCTCAACCATTTTCCCAAGATATTATGATTGGGTTACTGGAGATGAGCATAATGAAACTATTGATTATGTAACCATTGGTGGTTATAAATTCATTAATACTGCTTTATACGATTACGTATTAGCATTTGCATTTATCATCGTTGCAATCATCTCTCCATTATTATCATCCATAGCGGATTATAGAGGAAATAAAAAGCAATTTTTACAATTCTTCTGTACCATGGGTAGTTTAGCATGTGCAAGCATGTACTTTTTTGACAAGCAACATAAATTTATAGGGCTTATATCTATCATAATTGCTTGTATAGGCTTTTGGAGCAGTCTAGTATTTTACAATTCCTACTTGCCAGAAATTGCAGCACCCGAAGATCGTGATAAAATTAGTGCTAAGGGATTTGTGATGGGATATATTGGATCTGTAATACTTCAACTCATCTGCTTCGCTTTTGTGTTAAACCCAACTATGTTTGGAATTGACGGCGAAAAAGCTTCAAAAATATCTTTTTTACTAGTAGGTATTTGGTGGTTAGCATTTGGATGGTTAGCTATTGGCAGGTTACCGAATGGAACTGGTATTAAAGGAAATCAAAATAATAGTATCATTTCACAAGGATACTTGGAACTTCATAAAGTATGGAATGAATTAAAACATCTACCACAACTTAAGCGATTTTTAGTTTCCTTTTTCTTTTATAATATGGGGGTACAAACAGTCATGCTTGCGGCCGCACTATATGGGAGTCATGAACTAGCAATTCCTGGCAATAACTTAATTATTGCTATATTGATTATTCAAATTGTTGCCATACCTGGTGCTAACATAATGGCTAAATTAGCGAGCAACTGGGGGAATTTAAAAACACTCATGTTAGCTGTATTAATTTGGGTTGGAGGATGTGTCTTGGGCTATTATATTCCCGAAGGTGGAATTACCCAATTTTATATCTTAGCGATAATTGTAGGATTTATTATGGGCGGCATTCAATCTGTTAGCAGAAGTACCTATTCTAAATTAATGCCAGAAACGCATGACACCACAAGTTATTTTAGCTTTTATGATGTTACAGAGAAAATTGCTATTGTAATTGGTTTGTTAAGTTTTGGTAAAATAACTGAGATTACCGGCTCTCAAAGGAATTCTGTATTGGCTTTAGGGCTATTTTTTATCATCGGATTTATTTTATTGTACCGTTCATTAAAATTAGAAAAAAATGCAGCTGTATAGTATCAAAACTGGAAATTTTAAATTAGATGGTGGTGCTATGTTTGGAGTTGTTCCAAAATCAATTTGGAATAAACTCAATCCAGCAGATGAAAATAATTTATGCACTTGGTCATTAAGATGTTTACTTATTATAGATGGCGATAAAAAAATTTTAGTGGATACTGGAATGGGCAATAAACAAGATCATAAATTTTTCAGTCACTACCATCCTAGCAACACGATCCCATTAAGCGAAGCATTGACCAGCTTAAACATGAGCTGTTTGGACATTACCGATGTATTACTTACGCATTTGCATTTTGACCATGTCGGAGGTGCAATTGAGCAAAAGGATGGGGAATTATTTACAGTATTTCCTAATGCAACCTATTGGATTAGTGAGCCTCAGTGGAATTTAGCTATGCACCCTAACAAAAGGGAAAAAGCATCTTTTTTAAAAGAGAATATTTTACCCATTAAACAGTCAGGGCAATTAAAATTAATTAGTATTCCTCCTTATAAAAGCAATGACACCTTACAGGAAATATATTTTAGCACTCATATAAGCTGCTTGGTTGTCAATGGGCATACTGAGGGCATGTTGTTACCCAAAATTGAATACAAGGATCATACAATTGTTTACATGGCCGACCTATTACCTAGTACGGGGCATATACCCATTCCATATGTGATGGGATATGACATGCAGCCACTATTAACATTAAATGAAAAAGAAGTATTTTTAAATGAAGCCTTGCAAAAAAATTACACATTATTTTTTGAGCACGATCCTATAAATGAATGTTGCAATTTACAATTAACCGAAAAAGGAATTAGAGCAAAAGATATATTTAAACTATCCTCAATTTAAAGTAGCAATTATACGTTGTTTTTTAAACTTTTGTGTAGCGAAAACATTATTCGTTGATATTAATAAGTGCAGTCAGTGGATGTCTTAAATTTTGATAGCCAACCATATCCACTTTGATACTACCAACTACAATGGGAGTTTCAATACGAACTGGAATATGGTTTTCATCATCTGTTACCCATACAATCATTTTTTCGCCTCCATTAAAAACAGTTCCCTTCACTAACAACGGCGCTAATTTAATAACCTTAAATTTGCCATAGCGTGTTGTAATTTCATCTCTGCCCAAAAATTTAAAATAAGAAGGGAATAATTCTTTGTCTAAAAAGAAATTCAAATAAACCTTATCATTGATTTGAATATTTGTAAAGTTGATATTACGAGCAGCATAAATGGCACTAATCACATCATAAGTACAGTCTGCAGTTTTAAATGTGCCTGGAGCAGTTGAAGTAACAACTGTCTTAGCCTTTTGATTAAATACCAATGTTTCTGTTTGATGAAATTTACCTTCATTTATTTTTCTAGTAAACTGATATGGCAATAAACTTTGTGCATCAACAATACTTTCATATTTATCACGAACCTTAAAAATCCAATCATATTTACTATTAGATTTTCCTATTGCCGTAAAATTATATGCTTCCGCACCATTCCAATTGCTTGCAGTTGTTATAAATTCTGCACTTCCCGCATTTACATACAATCCTACAACATTATAATAAATAGAATACTCTATTTTCTCTCCAGTATTAAATGAAGTATTTGACTGATTGCAAAGCCCACTATCTTTTGAAGTAAAAAGATTTAATATCGGAAAAAGAAAATATAGAAATAAAATATGCATTAGTAGTAGCTATTTACACGTAAAATTATCGATTTAATCGATACCCTAACAATAAGATAGCACCAATAATAGAGGGTAATAGAAAATTAACACCCCATATTAAAGAAGATAATGATATTATAATCATTTTATCATGATACAATGGCGCCAATATCATAAGTAATAATTGGCCCCGAATCACTAATTCCGTGATGCTGATAGTGGGTAGGATACTTAAAAATAAAAAAAGAGTAGCCACTGAAAGTATTAAAGGAATAAACTCAATGTTCATTTTTAACATAATAGCAACCCATGCATACTGTAATAAAAAAAGTAGATATCTAATAATTGAAAGCCCAAATAAATGCATCTTTACTTTTGAATCAATTTGAATAATATTTAAGAAAGCAAGCCTTCCTTTCCAAATATGTTTATAAAAAAACAAAACAATTGCAAGCAATACCACTATTGGAATCCCTAATCGCAACCAGATTAATAAATTACTTCCAATCCATTCATATTGACTCAAATTAATTGCCAATGCAAAAGCACCAACAATGATTGTAACTAATAATTGAGCATAAGAAGCCCAACCAAGTTGCGCGATACCCATTAACTTATTCCCTTTTTCCAAAAAAAGAGTTCGACCAGCATATTCGCCAATCCTATTAGGCGTAAAAAATGCAAATGTTTGACCAACCAATACGCCTTTAATTGCATTTAATAAAGAGATTGAATTATTTTCGGATACTGCCTTTTTCCATTTAATAGATTCAATCAAAAAATTAATACTCATTAAGCATAGCAATATTAACCACTGATAAAAAGGAATTGAAAATATAAGCTTACGCAATATTGTCCCATATTGACTCCAACTTTCATTGGATAACACTTTATTGTAAATTGCAAAACTGCAAATAATGAACAATAAAAATCCAATAGTTTTTTTGCCGATCGAAATGAATAAATTGAAGACGCCGTTTAACATGATATCAAAGTTCGTAATTTGATATGATATCTGTAACTTTATTCTATATGAGTAAGGCTCCAATAATTTTAGGTATTGATCCAGGAACACAAATTCTTGGATATGCATTATTAAAAGGTGGAAGTAAGCCTACATTAATTGAAATGGATGTATTGAAACTTACAAAAGAAAAGGATATTTATGCTAGGCTTCAATTAATTCATGCTAAAATTATTGAACTCATAGAACATCATAAACCAACTGATTTTGCAATTGAAGCTCCTTTTTTTGGCAAGAATGTGCAAAGTATGCTAAAATTAGGGCGCGCACAAGGCGTGGCAATTGCTGCTGCCATGCATTATCACTTACCCGTTACAGAGTACGCTCCCAAAAAAGTAAAGCAATCTATTACAGGTAATGGCAATGCGGATAAGGATATGGTTTGGAAAATGTTGGAACAAATTTTATCCATCAAAAAACAACCCAAATACTTTGATGCTACAGATGCACTCGGAGTGGCACTTTGTCATTTATACCAAATGAATGGGCCTGTTTTGCCTGTAATGGCTAAGTCGGGCAAAGGTTCTAAAACCGCAAAAAAATCAAATGGCTGGGAAGCATTTATGACAAAAAATCCTGGCAGGATTAAAGTTAAATAACAAAAGAGATCGCTTTTATTTATTCAATTATATCTCCAGTTTACTTACAATCAAATTCTGAATTTGCAAAAAATCTTCATTAGTTAATTGCAATTTTGGATGCGCAAAATTAATATCTTCCGCTGTGTTAATTGGGATTAAATGAACATGCGCATGAGGAACTTCTAAACCAATCGTTACCATGCTTACCCTATTACAGGGAAAACTAGATTCTATCGCTTTTGCGATAGGTTTAGCAAATTGCATAAGTTCATTTAAAAAATGATCTGGCACATCAAAAATTTTATCTACCTCTATTTTTGGCACAATTAAGGTATGTCCTTTTTGCAAAGGGAAGATATCCAAGAACGCAAAGAATAAATCCGTCTCAGCAATTTTATAAGAAGGAATTTCACCTTTAATAATTTTTGAAAAAATAGTCATCAGCTTATTAAATAGCAATGTTGTCTACTTTAAATTTCATAGTGCCATTAGGTGTTTGCACTTCCGCAATTTCTCCAACTTTTTTTCCAATTAATCCTTTGCCAATAGGAGAAGATGCCGAAATTTTACCAGCTTTCAAATCTGCTTCTTTTTCACCAACCAATTGGTAAGTAACTGTTTTTTTAGTAGCTTGATTCGTAATCGTCACTTTTGTTAAAATAGTAACCTTACTTGTATCAATGGTTTTGGTGTCTACAATTTTTGCATTAGAAATAGCAGCTTCCAATTGTTTAATTTTGGACTCTAACATTCCTTGCGCTTCTTTTGCTGCATCGTATTCGGCATTTTCTTTTAAATCCCCTTTTTCTCTAGCTTCAGCAATAGCTCTTGATGCGGCTGGACGATCTACCGATTTTAGTTTTTGTAACTCCTCACGCATCTTATCAAAAGTCTCCTGGGTAACATAAACATTAGTTTCACTCATATCCTTCGTTTTATATAAAAAAATACAACGCCACATAGTTGTAGCGTTGCAGTATACAAAGTTATTGAATTTAGGTCAAATTACTAGCAAACAATACCTAAATTGGATTATATTATAGATAATTTTTCTAATATAATCTTTGCCATTTTAAAATAGGCTTCATGGCTATATCCTGCAATATGCGGGGTGATGATACAATTTGGAAATGCTAATAAAGCATCCAGTTGTGCTTTTTCGGCCGCATTATATTTAGTCAATTGCTCATTTTCCAATACATCTAATCCTACCCCTCTAACCAATTGATTATTAAGTGCTTTTAGTACCGCTGCTGTATCAGTAACCTGACCACGACAAGTACTTATAAAATATGGCTTTTGCTTACAGGCACTAAAAAAAGAATCATTTGCATAATGAAAAGTAAGTTCAGTCAATGGCAAATGAAGGCTGATTATTTGTGCCTCCTCTTGAATTTGTTGCAAACTTGCCGATTTTATCAAATCAGTTTCAAATTGATCTTTATAAATATCATGGGCTAATATTTTAACGCCAAACCCAACCAATACTTTTGCAAATGCACTACCTGTATTCCCCAATCCAATTATTCCAACTGTTTTTCCAGTAAGCTCATCCGCACGGTTAGCATCTCTTAACCATTCTCCATTTTTAATTTCAACACTACTACTGTTTATTCGATTCATTAAACTTAAAACCAATCCGAGCGTATGTTCACCAACAGTGGTGCAATTCCCCTCGGGGCTACTAACGCACTGAATTCCTTTTTGCTGTGCATAATTAACATCAATTAATTCCATTCCACTACCCAATCTTCCAATCCATTTTAAGCATACTGCCTTGTCTAATATACTTGCATCTATTTTTAAACGAGTCGTTACAATTAAACCAATTGCATCATTAATAATTTCAAACAATTGTTCATAATTAATTGCAGGTTCATATACAATTTCATAGCCTTTATGTTGCAAGGTTTCAATTAAATAAGCATGCACTGGTGCAGTTATGATTACTTTAGAAGCCATATTATTTATCGTTATGCATTTTAAATGTCAGGGCCGCATAATCCTCATAGGTAAGGTTTTCGGCGCGTTTAGTAAAAATAGGATCCTCTAATTGTGCTGTTGTAAAATAAGGTTTTAATGGATTGCGCAACATTTTTCTTCGCTGACCAAAAGCCATTTTTACTATATGATAAAAACTTTTTTCAGATGCCATTTCAGGAAATTTATCCTTTCTTTTAAACATAATAACACCACTATCAACTTTGGGCGGAGGATTAAATGCACTAGGCGGAACATCAAATAAATAAGTGACGTCATAAAATGCTTGTGCTAAAACACTTAATATCCCATATGCTTTTGAATGGGGTTTAGCCGCTATTCTTTCAGCAACTTCCTTTTGAAACATTCCTACCATCATAGGAACATTTTCTTTCCAGTCTAATACTTTAAATACAATTTGTGTAGAAATATTATATGGGAAATTCCCAACCAAAGTAAAAGGTTGATCAAATGGAATTTGTGTTTCTAAAAAATCTTCATTAATAAGTTTTCCAACTAAATCTGGATAGGTATGTAAGAGATAATTGACTTTTTCTGTATCCAACTCAATGGCCTTAAATTCCGAACTTGGAATTTTATAAATATACTCCGTTAATGCACCAGCTCCTGGTCCCACTTCCACTAGTCTTTCAATAGGTTGCTCAAGCAAAAACCCTTGTATACGCTCACAAACGGTTTTATCGGTTAAAAAGTGCTGCCCAAGTGATTTTTTTAGCGTGTATTGCATGAAGCAAAGTTAGGTTTTTGTGCGTACTTTTACATCCTAATAAAATGGATATGAATCAGGAAATCAGAAAGCCAATTATCGGCTTTAGTTGTGGTGATTTAAATGGTGTAGGAATTGAATTAATTATAAAATCATTGTCAGATAGTCGTGTGCTAGATTTTATGGTACCGGTTATATTTGCAAGCAATAAAAGCATCAATTTTTATAAAAAATTAAGTCCCGAGTTCCCACTTAATTTTTCTTCTATCCCTGATTTATCCAAGATTAATCCTAAGCAAGTGAATTTAATTCATAGTTGGGAGGAAGATGTAAATATTACACCTGGCGAATTAACCGAGGAAGGGGGCAAATATGCTTTCATTTCTTTACAACAAGCTGTTGCGGCTTTAAAAGATAAAAAAATAGACGGCATAGTTACTGCTCCAATTCATAAAAAAAATATACAATCTTCTGAATTTAATTTCAGTGGGCATACTCCCTACTTACAACATGCATTTGGAAACACAGAGAACTTAATGTTATTGGTAGCTGAAAATTTAAAAATGGCTTTGGTAACTGAACATATCACTATTCAAGATGTTGCAAAACATATCACTAAAGATAAAATCAAACAAAAGCTACAAATTTTAAATAGCAGTTTACAAAAAGACTTTGGTATAGATAAACCACGCATTGCTGTACTAGCATTAAATCCGCATGCTGGTGATGAAGGATTAATTGGAAAAGAAGAAATTGAAATTATACGTCCTGCTGTTAAAGAAAGTAAAAACCAAATATTGGCATATGGCCCCTATTCAGCAGATGCTTTTTTTGCAAGAGGTGCGCAAGAAAAATTTGATGGTGTACTCGCTATGTACCATGACCAAGGTTTAATTCCATTTAAATCATTGGCATTTGGAGAAGGCGTAAACTTTACCGCAGGTCTACCAATTGTAAGAACCAGCCCAGATCATGGTACAGCATTTGATATTGCTGGCAAAAACAAAGCGGATGCAGCTTCATTTACAGCCTCTATTTTTGAATGTGTTCGCATAATACATGCACGCCAAGGATATCGAGATATGCGCTTGAACCCATTGAAAAAAATGAGTGCTCGTATGTTTGCCAATGCTAAAGATGAAACTTTAGAAGAGTCAAATTATCGCTAAAATTTACTTTTAAATAGGGCAACCTTCTTTTAATTCACTTAAGCTATGCTTACCCCAGGAAGGCAAAATGTTTTGTAGCAATTGGTTGTCAATTAGTTGTTGCGCCTTTATAATCAGAGGCTTTGCTTGTTTGCACCCTCCGCCAAATAACCTAGGCAAATTCATCTGTAATTTTGCTTCTAATATTATGGGGCGTGGATTATTAGGATTTAATTTTTGGGATTTATTTAAGTTGTCATAAATAACAGCTTGATATTTTACATACCTCATAAATGGATTCACAGCCATTTTTACTATATGTGCCATTGCGTAAATGCAATATGTTTCATCATTTGCATTGATATTGATTGATTTTTTTGACCAAAATAACGCTTTGTCTGCATGCATTTCAGCATCATTTGTGTTGTTAATACTTATCCTGGCATGAATTAAAGCAAGATAATAAGATGGTATCCAGTCCTTATTATTAGCCACATCTAATTTTTCAAATTCTTGTATTAAGTGCGTATAGTCCGTATTATTATTAGACGCATTGAAAGTAGCAACAGCATTAATTAACGCATTATTATTACCTGCTTTTTGAGCGTATAGGGCGCTATTTAAAACAATTAATAGCATCATTGCAAAGAATCGCATATCCTAAAGTTTGACTGAAATTAAGACATTGTATTGAATATACTACTACTAAAACATAGTATTCGAAACGCCCTTGTTGATGATATAGTTGCGATAAGTGATTTCTATCGTTCCCTTTTTATTCTTTAATGCTCTTTTCTTTGCATCAGGATCTTCATCACCAAATTCTAAGGTTATACCATTGGGCAACTTATAGTCTTTCGTATTAAAAGCAAATATGATTTTACTTGGCAATCCCATGTTCGCGTAATCCCCATACTCCATTGTAATTTCATAACTACCATTTTCTTTTGTTGTAGTAAATGTTTTATACACCAATGCATCATTGGGATCAATCCATAAAGTAGAAATAACCCAATCCAATTTTTCATCCGTAGGCACTAGTTTTATTACCCTCAATGTTTTACCCTTATACTCCTGCGTACCGGCTGGCAATGCGATATATTGCTTAGTATTTAACAAGGAATTAATCGTAACTGATACACCTCCTTTTGGCAACAAGGAAATTCCCCCTTCTTTTTTAACCTTCAATAAATTAGGTTTTTTAAAGTATACTTTTACTTTTCCCAAACTTGCTTTAATAAAGGAAACATCTGTTTTCATTACGCCTTCGGCGACATAATCATTTACCAATGCTAATTTTTGACTCACTTTTTCAATGAGGGGATCCACTTGAGCATTCGCATTAGTGCAAGCGAGTATTAACAAAAAGGGAATAATGTTTTTTATAATTTTTCTCATAAGGAATTAGCTTAGAATGTCTTTTCGCTTTGTAATAATGATTGCAGCAGAAACAAATAATATAATATGCGCAGTGAGCACAATGATTGATGTTTTAATCTTTGCTACATTTAATATAGAACCATATATAGCTTCGTTATTTTCATTAACCTTTATGTCAAAAAACTCTTTCCAGTTATTCATATGCGTTGTAAATAGATAAGGCTTAATTGCAGCGAATAACGGAATATTGAGTGTGCTCAAAATGGTAAAAAAGACAATAGCACTCATTGTTCCAACAATAGGTCCAATTGAATTATTTGAAATACTTGACATCAAAAATCCAAGAGAAGTAACGGTTAGCAATGCAAAGCTTGCAAAAACAAACGCACCCACATAACGCCATAAAACATCTTTTTCTTGAATAAGTACTACGTAATTTGACTTCAATAAGAATAAGTCGTCTGTACCAAAAATCCACATACTTACAAACAAGGCTAAAAAAGCCAGCCAAATTAATAATACAATAGTGTAAATACTTGCAGCAATAAATTTACCCATCACTAATTGTGTTCTACTATATGGGGTTGTAAATAATAAACGTAGTGTTCCTAAATTAGCTTCGCCCGAAATCATATCTGCAGCTATTAATGCTACCAACAAGGGCACATGCACTAATAATAACTGCAAAAGAATATAACAAATCAAATACCCGTTTAATACTTTACCATCAACTGTTAATGTATCATTGATATCCTTCATTAAAAAGGAAGCATAGGATTGCCCATCCATTTTTAATCCCAACTGTATGATCAAAATTAAAGCAGCGATGGCTCCAAAAGCAATATAAGTTCTTGATCTTCTAAATATCTTGTATAATTCTATTGAAATAATTGCTTTCATTATATAATAGTTGATGTAACCTGTAAAAAATAATCCTCTAAAGAATTTCTTGTCTCCACTCCTACCAAACCAACGCCAGCATTCACTAAGAACGTGTTTAGTAAAGGAATTTCATAGTCAGGAAGTCGCAAATAAATGCCGTCATTTCTTTGTAATAAGTAATTACTAAAACTTCCAGATAAAATAACTTGCAATGTTTGCGCATCATTGGTTGTTTTGATATGCACAATCATTTTATTAGGATCTAATAATTTTTGAATAGGACCATCAGCTACTTTTTTCCCCTTATGGATAATCATAATTTGAGTAGCCATCTGTTCAATTTCTGAAAGCAAATGAGAAGATACTAGTACCGTTTTACCCTCTTGTTTCGCTAATTGTTTTATTAGGTTTCTAATATCCGAAATGCCCTGAGGATCTAATCCGTTGGTAGGCTCATCTAAAATAATCAATGATGGATTATGCAATAAAGCAATGGCAATACCTAACCTTTGCTTCATCCCTAATGAAAAGGTTTGCACTTTATCCTTAGCTCTATCAGCCAAACCCACTTTTAATAAAGTATCATTAATACTTGTTGCCCCAACATGTTTATTTCGCAATTTTGCAAACAATTGTAAATGTTCTTTTGCAGTTAAGTAAGGATATAAATCGGGGCGCTCAATTATTGCACCAACTTCTTCTAAAATTTCATCTCTACACTTATTCAATGGCTTCCCGAATAGTTCAATGGAACCACTTGTTGGATGAATCAAGGATAGGAGCATTCTAATAGTAGTACTCTTACCTGAACCATTCTGGCCCAAGAATCCAAACACTTCACCTTGCGTTACAGAAAAGTCTAATTGATCCACTGCCTTGAGTGTTCCAAAGTGCTTACTTAAGCCATTTACTTGAATTACAGACATATACCCTAATAACAAAAAACCCCGAACTTAGTTCGGGGTCTCGTATGAATTAAATAAACTTAATTATTTGTATTGAGGTATTAAGCCATTTGCCAAATCAACCATTTGCTTAATGCCATCTTCAGGCAAATTACCTTTTTTGAATTCAGCTAACACATTAGGTAACTTATTGGTCATCTCTAATAAGAAATGCTCTTCAAATGCTTTCACATTTTTAACAGCAACTTCTTTTAACAATCCTTGTGTTCCTAAGTAGATAATTGCAACTTGCTTTTCAACTGTGAATGGAGTGTATTGAGCTTGTTTTAAGATTTCAACGTTTCTAGCACCTTTATCAATTACATTCTTAGTTGCTGGATCTAAGTCACCACCAAATTTAGAAAACGCTTCTAACTCACGATATAAAGCTTGGTCTAATTTTAAAGTACCAGATACTTTTTTCATTGACTTAATCTGCGCATTACCACCCACACGACTTACTGAAATACCTACGTTGATTGCTGGACGAATACCTGCATTAAACAAGTTACCCTCCAAGAAAATCTGACCATCGGTAATAGAAATTACGTTAGTCGGAATATAGGCAGAAACGTCACCTGCTTGTGTTTCAATAATTGGTAACGCAGTTAATGAACCACCACCTTTTACCAAATGCTTGATAGAAGCTGGTAAGTCATTCATGTTTTTAGCGATATCGTCGTTTGCAATAACTTTTGCAGCGCGCTCTAATAAACGGCTATGTAAGTAGAATACGTCACCTGGATAAGCCTCACGGCCTGGTGGACGACGTAATAATAAAGAAACTTCACGGTATGCCACAGCTTGTTTTGATAAGTCATCAAATACAATCAAAGCTGGTTTACCACAATCACGGAAAAACTCACCAACAGCTGCACCCGCAAATGGAGCATAGAATTGTTGTGGAGCTGGATCCGCTGCAGATGCTGCAACGATAGTTGTATAAGCCATTGCACCATTGTCTTCTAATGTTTTCATAACACCTGCAATTGTAGATGCTTTTTGACCTATCGCTACATATATACAATATACTGGTTGCCCTGCATCGTAGAATTCTTTTTGATTGATAATGGTATCGACACAAATTGCAGTTTTACCTGTTTGACGGTCACCAATTACCAATTCACGTTGACCACGACCAATAGGAATCATTGCGTCAATCGCTTTGATTCCAGTTTGTAATGGCTCTTTTACCGGCTCACGGAAAATTACCCCTGGCGCTTTACGCTCCAATGGCATTTCATACAATTCCCCTTGAATTGGTCCTTTACCATCAATTGGTTCACCCAACATATTAATAACACGACCAACTAAACCGTTACCTACTTTAATAGATGCGATTTGACCAGTTCTTTTCACTTTATCTCCTTCTTTAATGCCCTTGCTATCTCCCATCATTACCACACCTACATTATCTTCCTCTAAGTTTAAGGCAATTGCTTTCACACCATTATCAAACTCTACCAATTCACCACTGCTAACACCATTTAAACCATATACACGAGCGATACCATCACCCACTTGTAATACAGTACCTACTTCTTCCAAATCAGCAGTCGCATTAAAATTGCTTAATTGCTGTCTAAGAATTGCTGATATTTCATCCGGCTTAATATTCACCATAATAGTCTATTTTAAAAAATGATTATTTTATTTTATTTACAAATGTGTTGTTTGTAAATTGTTTCTTAATGTCTTTTAAATCCCTAGCAATACTAGCATCCAATAAATTATTATTGAATTCTAATACAAAACCACCAATCAAACTTTCATCTGTTTTAGTGGTTAACTCAACAGTTGAAAATTTGTTTTCAGCTTTCACTTTGTCTTCGATTGCTTTTTTCAAATCTTCGCTTACTTCAACCGCAGTTGTTAAAGTAACTTGATGAATCCCTTTTATTTCATTGTATTGTTCTATAAAAGCAGTTGCCATTTCGGGCAAATCACTTTCGCGTCCTTTTTTCACCAATAACACTGTAAAAGAATTCGTCAGCAAACCAACTTTATCTTTTGTAACTGCATTAATGATGCTGTTTTTTTGATCAGCCTTTATTATTGGGCTGCGCAATAATTTTACAAACTCACTACTTGCCTCACATACCGCATGCAAGTATTTCATGTCTGCATATACGGCCTCTAGTTGGCCTTGCTCAGTTGCAAGATCAAGTAAGCTTTTTGCGTATCTACCAGCTAAACGTGCGTTAGACATTTTTATTAATTTAATTTTACTCCATCAGCCAATTGCTTAATATAGCTTTCTTGATCTGCTTTATTAGACAATTCTTTTCTTAATACTTTTTCAGCAACTTCAATTACCAATGTGCCTACTTGATTTTTAACCTCAGTTAATGCAGCATTTTTTTGTTGAGTAATTGCCAATTGCGCATCTGCTAAAATTTTATCGTATTCAGACTTTGCTTTTTCTTTTGCTTCAGCCACCATTTTATCAGAAGCTTCTTTCGCTTCTTTAATTAATGTAGCTCTTTCCTCACGTGCTTTTGCTAATAATGCTTCATTTTCAGATTGCATTGTAGCAATTTCAGCTTTCATTTTATCTGCCTTTAATAAAGCTTCTTCAATCCCACTTTCACGATCGGAAATAGCTTTCAACATTGGCTTCCAAGCATATTTGCCTAAAACCACTAATAAAACTACAAACGCAATCGTATTCCAGAATACCAAGCCGATATCCGGTAATACTAATGGGTTAACTTCTAATATGAACATAAGATTCGTTTATCTTAATTAATAATTTCAAAGTTAAAATAGGCCCATCGCCCTGTGCTAGGGCCTATTTAGTTTCTTGGATATCCAAGTTGATTATCCTTTACCTAATAAGGCAACAACCACAGCAAACAAGGCAACGGCCTCAACGAATGCAGCAGCAACAATCATACTTGAACGGATATCGTTCGCAGCTTCTGGCTGACGAGAAATACCTTCAACAGCACCTTTACCAATCTGACCGATACCAAT
>CANCEU010000009.1 GCA_947375185.1 Chitinophagaceae bacterium | reverse complement strand
ACTTATTTCGCGTGTTCCTCGATATAAGCAACAGCTTGACCAACGGTAGTAATAGTTTCTGCTTGTTCGTCTGGAATAGAAATGTTGAATTCTTTTTCGAACTCCATGATTAACTCAACAGTGTCTAATGAATCTGCTCCCAAATCATTAGTAAATGATGCTTCGTTAGTAACTTCTGCTTCATCAACTCCTAATTTGTCCACGATGATTTTCTTAACTCTTGATGCGATGTCTGACATTGTAAATAGTTTTGTTTACGGCGCAAAAATATACTTTTTGTTAAAATAGCCATATTTTATTTGCCTTTTTGTTTGCACAATTTACCTGAATGGTACTAATATGTGCATTTTTATCGCTTTTGAGTCTTTTTTCTAGGTTTATGACGATAAAAATGATTGAAAATTTAGTCTTATTTATGCGAACAAGTAGTAGTAATGGTGCGCATTGCCCCAATTGACAATCTATTTATCTTTTAATATGCCCCTAATTATATGTTTATCCTCCATGCTAATAGATTCCTTTGGAATTAGAAAGAAACTCTTTGGGCTAAAATAAAAATGAAAGAAATATGGGCTTTCAAAATAATGGGTAACGTTTTCCCATAGCCAACTTGCTTCCCCTAATGCGCCTATTAGTTGAGCTTCATTATCTGTAAAACTAAAATCCCATCTTTCTTTAAATAAAGTTGTTTTCTTATAAAACTGATTAGGCAAAATGTACCAGAAATAAAGCATCAACACAATCCATAATAAAGAGCCTAACAAAAAAGGTTCGGGTCTAATTTTTTTCATAAACAACAAAACAGCAGTAACCACGGCATACAAATTGATTACGATCATTAATGTTTTGATCTCAGGCTGTTTCATAAAATGATACCGTAAGGCTTGAAGCACAGCTGGTTTTTTAAAAGAAATTGGATAGGACATGCTTTACTTTTTGTAAAAATTGAAACAAAGATACGCAGCGCAAAGGTTTGCAGAGAAAATAATAGTTGAAAAATATAAAATCTACGCGATAAAGCGGACTTGAAAAATACAAATTGACTATATTTAGCAACGCTTTGCTTAACCAAATGATACCATTATGTCTTATAAACCAAGGTTGACATTTTCGCAGATCATCAACATGAATGTTGGTTTTTTTGGAATTCAATATAGTTTCGGATTGCAACAATCCGCAGTGAACCCAATTTATGATATGCTTGGTGCAAGTCCAGATCAAATTCCATTATTGAATTTAGCTGGCCCTATGACAGGTTTATTAATTCAACCAATTATTGGTGCAATGAGTGATAAAACCTGGTCCCCGAAGTATGGCCGTCGTAAGCCATATTTTATGATTGGGGCGATACTTTGTAGTTTATGTTTGTTCTTATTCCCATTTAGTAGTGCATTGTGGATGGCGGTTGGCTTATTATGGATTTTAGATGCCGCCAATAATACAGCAATGGAACCTTATCGTGCATTCATTGCAGATAAACTTCCACAAAATCAACATGCAACAGGTTTTTTAACACAGAGTTTTTTTACTGGACTAGGAATTACTTTAGCAAACTTATCTTTATTCTTTTTTCAAAAACATATAACAGGAAGCTATGGCAAGTTACCTGTTTGGGTATATGCCTCTTTCTTTTTAGGCACCGTTTGCTCCATTGCCTCGGTTGCATGGTCAGTATATAAAACACCTGAAATTCCTCCAACTCCCCAAGAATTAGCTGCATTAAAAAAAGAGCCACTAAATATTTTTACCCCATTTATTGAAATCGGTTCTGCGATAAAAAATATGCCAAAAGTAATGTGGCAGTTGGGATTAGTGTATTTGTTTCAGTGGTATGCGCTTTTTTGTTACTGGCAAAATGCTTCCAAAAGTATTGCGTTGTCGGTATGGAAAACAAGTTCCTATGAACATAATAAATTGTATGATGAAGCAGTAGGTTGGACTGGACTCGTGAATGGATGGTACAATATTGTAACTTTTTTATCTGCTTTTGTTTTGTTATGGTTGGCTAAAAAAATAAGCCCTAAATTAATTCATGTACTCTGTTTAATTATGGCAGGAATTGGCTTACTCATATTCCCACATATCACTGATAAAAATTTATTATTTATTCCAATGACTGGGTTTGGAATTGCATGGGCGAGTATGATGGGTATTCCATATTTATTAGTAGTACATAAAATTCCGAAAGAACGATACGGTGTTTACATGGGTATAATCAATATGATGATTGTAATTCCAATGCTAATACAAACAACCACTTTTGGATATGTATTAAAACACTTTTTAAACAATGACCCAGGAAAGGCAATAAGTTTTGGAGGAGTGTTTTTACTAATCGCATCAGCTTTAACTCTTTTTATTAAAAGTGATTTTACATCAGCTGAAGCAGAAAATTTACCATTGAATGGTGAACATTAATTTACTTTAAAGAACAACTATGAAAGTATTATGTATAGGAGAAGCCTTGATTGATATGATTTGTACCGATCGAGGCTCAAGCTTATCAAAGGGTCAAAATTTTCTTAAAAAAGCGGGTGGTGCTCCGGCTAACGTTGCTGCTGCTATTGCTGCTTTAGGTGCCAAAGTGGACATGGCTGCTAAAGTGGGCAAGGATCCATTTGGACAACATTTAATTGAATTATTAAATGAGATGGGCGTTGATACTAAATGGGTAATCCAAGATCCAAATCACTTTACCACATTTGCATTTGTGTCTTTAATGGAAGATGGTGAGCGCGATTTTTATTTTAATCGTGGGGCCGACGGACAACTTAGCTACAATGATTTAGCGGCATTGCATATAAACGAATACAGTATTGTGCATTTTGGTTCTGCTACTGGTTTTTTACCTGGGCCATTGCAAAATGCATACACTGAATTATTAGCTAAGGCAAAAGAAAATAATACCATAATTAGTTTTGATCCAAATTATCGCCACTTATTATTTCAAAATAATACTCAAAGCTTTATTGACCAATCATGGCCATTTATTGAACAATGCCATTTCTTTAAATTAAGCGATGAAGAAGCATTGTTAATTACAGGCTGTGATACTGTACAACATGCAGCCAGTATTTTAAGGAAAAAATCAAACGCAATATTCGCAATAACACTTGGAAAAGAAGGTACACTGCTTTCAGTTGGCAATCATTTAGAAATGATTAGTAGCATTGCCATTACCCCGGTGGACGCAACGGGTGCAGGAGATGCCTTTGTGGGTGCAGTGTTATTTCAATTAATTAACCACACCCCTTCGCAATTAAAAGCGATTGAACTTTCCGAATGGAAAAAAATAATTGCTAACGCAAACAAAGCAGGTGCGCGTACCTGCGAATACATGGGTGCAATGGAAGCATTCAAACATTTAAACAACTCTATTTTTAATTAAATAAATATTTAGCTCACTGTGAATTCATCTGCCTTACACGCTTTTGGAAAAGAACTTCTAAAAGTAAAAAATATTGATCTTGAGAAAAAGGACAAGGCGTTTGCCGAAAGATTTTTACTTCATTTATCATCCATTGAATCTTTATTCAATGAAATTTATGGTGGACATCCAAAACGCAATGAAAGCTTTGATACGTTACTAGAATCAATTGTTGATTGTTATTTGCAAAGGTCTGATACATTCTTAAAAAAAGATGATGCGAAAGAAAAAATAGGTAATTGGTTTTTAAGCAACCAAATTACAGGCATGAGTTTATATGTTGACCGTTTCGCTGGCAGCATTAAAGGGCTAACCGAAAAATTAAACTATTTTGATGAGTTAGGTGTCAATTTCCTACATCTGATGCCAGTGTTTGAAAGTCCTGCAGGTGAAAGTGATGGAGGATACGCTGTTTCCAATTTTAGAAAAGTAGATGCGCGTTTTGGCACCAATGAAGACTTAAATGCACTTATTGGGAAAATGAATGCGCATAATATGTACCTGATGTTAGATATTGTTTTAAACCATACATCACACCATCATGAATGGGCCCAAAAAGCAAAAGCAGGAGACACTTACTTTCAAGACTTCTTTTATTTTTATGATAACCGAGATATTCCAAATCAATTAGATCAAACCATGCCGGAGATTTTTCCGGAATCTTCTCCCGGCAGTTTTACCTACATACAAGAATGCAATAAGTGGGTAATGACTGTTTTTCATCATTACCAATGGGATTTAAACTACAGTAATCCCAATGTACTGGTGGCCATGCTTGAAAATGTATTACACTATGCCAATTTAGGAGTCGACATATTACGCATTGATGCCCCTGCATTCATTTGGAAACAATTAGGGACTACTTGTCAAAACCTTCCCCAAGCGCATACCCTATTGCGCTTAATTAAACAATGCGTTCAGGTAGCGAGCCCAGGTATGGCAATATTAGGAGAAGCCATTGTTGCTCCAAATGAAATCATTAAATATTTTGGGACAGATAATTATGTAGCTAAAGAATGTGACGTTGCCTACAATGCGACTCAGATGGCCTTGCAATGGGATGCAATTGCTACTGGAGATACAAGAGTAATGCTGGCAGCTCAACATCCCATTATGCAAAAGCCATATGGCTGTACTTGGATATCCTATACAAGATGCCACGATGATATTGGCTTAGGATATGATGATTATATGATTGAACGCGTTGGATTTAACCCATACCAACATCGTACTTATTTAAAAAACTTTTTCGCAGGATGGCACGAGGGTTCCGTATCGGCGGGTGCCTTATTTTCGGTAAATCCAAAAACTGGAGATGCTCGTATAAGTGGCTCTCTTGCATCATTATGTGGATTAGAAAAAGCAGTGGAATGGAATAATGCAACAGAAATTGAATTTGCATTGCGAAAAATAATTTTAATGCAAGCGCAAAGTATGTTTATGGGCGGCATCCCAATGTTATTTTATGGAGATGAATTAGCTTACACCAATGACTACAGCTATTTGCAAGATCCTGGTAAAAGTTATGACAACAGATGGATGCATCGACCTATTATGAACTGGGAGAAGAATGACAAAAGAAATATAGAGGGTAGTTATGAACATACCATATTCTCCAATACAAAAAAATTAATTGCTACGCGTAAGGCATTAGACGTTATTAGTGATACCAAAAACGTTACTTGGATGACACCTCACAATATTCATGTGGCAGGATTTGTTCGCTCCAATGAAAACCGAAAATTATATTGTTTATTTAATTACAAACACACGGCCTCCTTTGTTACTTGGTATGCGTTTAAAGAACATGGAGAACGCCCTTCGGTATTGCATGATCATTGGTCAGGCGTAGATCATAAAGTAGGCAATGACAATGAATACTTTGTACTTCCTCCTTATAGTTTTGCGATTTTAGAATCAGTGAAAGGAAAGTAATAGGTAAAAGTGGCTTTCTATATCAAAAAATAACTATGACTGCCCGCTTATCCTTTAATAATATAAATTAGGCTTTGATGTTTTAACTTTGTTTTTATTACTCAAGCCTAATTTTTATTTATGAAATATTTTATAGTTATCGTATCCATATTAGCGTTTTCATTTTCAGCATCCGCGCAAGCTAGTGGAAAACACATGGGTTCTACCGGCGTAGGAGGAGATTTGTCAATTCAAAATAATGAAGGCAAAATGATTCCTATTGGTGCGCAGGCCGACACAAAGGGCAATCCTTTATTATTGGATAATTGGGTGAGCGGCAAAGTGAATTTAAAAAATGGATCCTCCTTTTCAGATAGTGCACTCAATTACTCACTGTTTGAAGACAAGCTATATTTTAAAAGAGACAACCAATTTTTTATTGTTGCAGGAATCATCAATGATTTTTACTTGGCTGTCGACAACGCAAATAAATCTCAGCAATTATACCATTTTGTAAGTGGCTATCCGGCTAGTGCGAATAGCAATGAAAATACTTTTTTTCAACTCCTTACTGATGGAGGAAAATACCAACTATTAAAATGGCAACATAAAAAAATTAGAGAAGTTTATAATTACGGCGGGGCAAATGAAACAGAATATGTAAATCAAGAAGTTTACTATGTATTCGAAAAAGTAGCGCATAAAATGTGGAGCATTAATGGAAACAAAACCAATGTTCAACAAATAAAAAATACGCTTCCCATAGACGAATCTATTTGGAAAGCGTATTTGGAAAATCATGCTGCTAATTCAAAAGGAGAACAAGCACTTATTGATTTTGTGAGCTATTTGAATAAATAGTAAGGTTAGTTAAAGCCTTATTTTTATTAAAATTTGTACCCCATACCAATACTAATGCTATAATCAGCGAAAGCAGCATCACCTCTTGAGAATACACCTGTATCATTTGTTTTTAATACATCTGGATAGCTTTGTGGACGCTCTCTTCTTACTGCAATTGGAGTATATAAGTAGAAATTCAATTTCTTATAGCTATAATTTGCACCAGGCTCAATCGCTAACACATTACCTGGTCTTCTAAAACCTGTATTGTCTCCAATTAAATCCGAAGCAGGAATACATTCATATCTCGCTCCTAATGATAAAGTAAGCGCATTTTTTGTCCAGTTAGTACCGGCTCTTAATAAATATTGATCAGGTACACTCATAACATCCGAAGTATACTTAATTGCAGAAGCTGTCGCAACAGCACCTCTTGTAGTACTTACCCCGTTATTACCTTTAGGATTAATTAAATAATATGCATTGCTATATAAGCTCCAAGTGTTATTGATTGCTCTAAATCCATTCAATTCGAATGTTACACCTAATCCACCATCACCAGGTTGGATAGATTGATCCACAGGCCCAACACGTGTAGTTGTTTTGGTAATATGAAATACATCGGTTGCTTGATAATTTCCAGTTGGCAATTTAATTCCGATACCCCCTAATAAATTTCCTTTGTTTCCTGCTTTTGGTGCAATCAACCATTTGTATGCTGAAATTCTGATATCCCCAATGCCTTGTGCATAGGTTGAATATCTAGGACTTCCTTTTGTACTGCTGATATGCTCATACAATGAAGTGCGCTCATTGTAAACTAATGGCAAGTCAATGCCAATACTCCATTGTTCGTTTACTTTTCGCACCAATGATAAGTCAACAGTACGGCTAAAATTACGTACATCTGTTCCGTCAGCAACTCTTTGAGTGTTTTCAGTAGTACCGCTATAATGTTTATAGGATTTAAAATAACGACCGCTGATATTAAAATCCCATTTTGGATCTTCCACTTTTTTTGCACTACTATCATGCATCATATCATGCATTGAATGTTCCATGGTGTTTAATCCACCTACGGTTCGGATTGCGACACAACCTTGTGCATTTGTTCGCGAATAAAAAGCCATTACAATTAATAGAGATAAAATATATTTTTTCATTTGTGTGTAGTTGTTTGAGTATGATGTTTTGATTTGTTAGGCCTGGTTATTTTTTCATTTTTAAATGATCTACTACCCAGCTACCTACTTTTTTACCTTGTTCGGTACTTACGATACAAGAATTGTGAAAGTGTAAACCTCCGTAGAATCTTGCCCAGTTATTTTCTTCTGCAGCGGCTCTAAATGATTTAAAGCTTCTATTCGCTATTCCAAATTCTAATTCAGTTGAATCAGTATATGCAAAATTGTCGCCATAAACGCTGGTTAACACTTCGGCTGCTGAAGAGGAAATAGTGGAGTGACCACATGTATATTCTGGGAAAGCAGGAGTTTGTAATAAAGGTCTCCAGTTCATGTCAAAGTATTTATTAATAACTGTTTCAGGGCGTACCGTGTTGTATGCATATTTTGCATCCCAACAATGAATGAATGCATCAAATAAGGCAATGGCAGTTTTTGCGTAAGCATAGGTTGCAGTTTCAAAATCAGCTTTTGCTGTTTTATTTGCAATACCTACAACGCTCATCCAATGACCCGGAGGAGAGAATTTTTTAGAACTGAACATGATGTGCCCACTCACATTTACTTTAAATGGATTGTCATCCCAAAAGTTGGCAATATGCTTTTGTTCATCGGTTAAGCTATCCACTGCATTTTTAACCATCATTACATTAATATAGTATTCACTATTTTTATCTGCAACATTAAATACAGGCGGCGCTTTAGGACGAAATTGACTAGCACTATCTAACACCATGGTTCTAATTTCCTTCCAATGTGGTTCAGCTGCTTGAGCATACATAGGGGGTGTTGGCACCCATCGGCCTGGTATTTCCTTCACAGTATATTTTTCCGCACTTCTTGTTTGTGCATAATTGTCTTTTTTACTCCAAGCAATTATTGCAGCACCTACTTTTTTTGCATATCCTTCGGAGGCTTCAATCATTGAATTTGACATTCCATGTGCTTTTACCAATTGGTGTAAGCTGTCGGTATAAACTTTTAAACTTCCTTCTGGGAATGTAACCGCTTCTCCCACCATACAATAAGCAACCAAGGACGCATAAGGGAAATCAATATTAGCAGTGTCTTGCGGCTTAGGCAATTCAGCTAGTCCTTTTAATTGACCTGATAAACTTTGGTACTTGTTTGGATTTCCGGCAGCAGTCACTTCATAGCCAGCAATAGCAGCATACGCATAATTACGAGAAGCTATAATGGGACTAAAATTGTTACCCATCACAACTTGATTTAATTCATGCACTGTGTTTGCATATAAATCAGGGTCATGTGTAATTTGCTTATAATCACTTTTAGAATTGCATGCTAAAAAGCCTAATGCGACAAGCGCAAAAGAAAAAATATTTTTCATTTTCAATGTTTGAAACGGTAAGAGGACAATGCTATTTTAATAAAAAATAGACGTATGTGTGCGATGCACTAAAATATACTACCCAATTTTACATTGGTAGTACCAGCTTAATAAACTAAGCAATATCTTTTGGAGGTGGCGCTTGTATAGGTAAACAAACGCTTAATAAACGCTCATCAAAATGGGGACCAATTACCATTTTACGAGGAATGATTTTTGTAAGTGACCACTTATTTTCTTGGTCGATATAATCGAAACTAATCACTTTAACAGATGACTTATTTACAGGTACTGATTTTTTATCAGTTAGTTTTTGATCAAAATCTGAAGCCAATTTATCAAAACTTTCTTTAGCATTTTTAATATGCAAACGATCCTGGTTTGGTAAAACTCTAATCTCTAAACTATCATTATACACTCTTCTTTCTACATATTGATAAACCACTCCATTAATCTCCATTTCACCCTCTAGTCTTTCAAATTTTGGGCTATTCGAATAATAAGGTAAATTAATAGGCGTCTTAATAGAAACCAATTCCGATTCGTTGTAATTATTTTCATCAATTAAGCTCACTAAATGTGCTGATGCTTTTTGATCAAAATAATTAGACAGGATACGATATCCGAATCCGTTAAACAGCATAATACCCAATAATAATATGGCGGTTATCTTTTTCAAGCAGCCTAAAATTACTAAAAATTATTGTATTGTATAATTTTTACCCATTACCCCCGTAATTTCTAATTTTTTCCATTGAGATGGCAATTTCGTAGGCAATTGCACAATGCCTTTTTCTGTGATATCTAAACCCCCAAAACCCATTAATAATGACTGAATGATACCACCAGCTCCAGTTGAAAAATACGGGTTTGTGCCACCCTTGGTTTCAGCAATTACTCTAAATGGAGGATTCAAATTAGGAGTATAGGCGTCCACAAAAAACTGATGTGCTTTTTCGGACTCCCCAAGTCGAGCATATAAAAGTGCAAAAATGGCCTGTGTCATGGCTGGAGTTCCTTGATTTGGGACTCTCTTTGAATAATAGTCTAAATCTTTTTTTATCTGTCCTTTATCAATAATTGTTTTTAAAGGATATGACAACAAATTTACATCGGCCTGTTTAATCCCCTCTCCATTATAAGTGGCATGTTCTCTAGTTACACCAACCCCTTCACCCACTTTATCCGGCATCGTAAGCAATGGAATATTTTTTGCAACATAATCCCAATCAGGGTTAGCTTCTATCCCCAATAATGCTGCCGTTTTTATTGCTGCCTTTAAATTGGTGATTGCCGCTGCATTGGTGAATGCATTATTGTCGACATTTTCAGCCCACTCATCAGCAGCTACTACATCATTGATTTCAAAATGCCCTGGCCCTTTTCGCTCCACTCTTGAAGTCCAAAAATCAGCAGTCTCTTTTATCAATGGCCAACCTGTTGTTTGCAACCATGCTTTATCCTGTGTTACACAATAATAGTTCCAAGCAGCAAAAGCAATGTCAGCAGTGATATGATGCTCAAATGGTCCACTCAATGCCCAAACGGGTGTTTCTTCCACACCAGTCCCAGCACTTTCCCATGGAAACATCGCTCCTTTAAATCCATGATTAAATGCATTGCGTCTTGCTGCAGGCAAGCGGTCAAATCGATACTGTATCATTGACTTTGCCATTTCTGGATGAAGCACAAGTAAAGCAGGATACATCCAAAGTTCGGTATCCCAAAAAACATGTCCATTGTAACCAAGCCCAGAAAGACCCATAGGCGAAGGACTTAAATTAGATTCTGCTCTTACAAAAGAATATAAATGATACAGCATACTATGCACATCTTGCTGCACTTGTGGGTCGCCAGTAATTTTAATATCGCTTTTCCATAAGTCTGCCCATGCTTGTTGATGGTGTTGAATTAAGCGATCTCTTCCTTCCAGTTTTGCAAATATAGTCATGCGCTCCGCTTCGTTTAGTGGATCATCATGATGCGCCGAAGTAATGGAACTGCCAGCAATTGAAAAACGGTAAGTAGTTCCTGCTTTTAATTTTTTTGCAAATTTCATTAAATGCATATTATTATCCCACATCTCATGAATTACTCTTGGTTCGGCCCCATGTGTCTCACTAAATAAGAATGTATTAGAAGCACACATCAATAAATTGCCCGTAGGACTTTTAGCAGAAGAAGTTAAAAGACTAATCACAACATGTGGTCTATCAATTTCATTGTAATAATTTTGAACTTCTTTTAATGCATCAGGCGCTTCCATAACACTAGCTGCACCTAAATCGATATCCTTTTTTGCCGTTATTTGAACATCCATTAAAACCGTGAATGGCATTTGACGTAATGCGTAATAGGTATAACTAATTTCTGCCTTATCCCCCATGTTAAAATGCGAGGTAAAACTTGCATTTTGCATGTCTAAACTTTGTATAAAATTTTGGGAATTATTGGCATTGATTTGTTCTCCATCAATGCTTACTTGCATATTTAACAAATTAAAGCTGCGTAAAAAATTACTCACTCTGCCTCTGCCATACAAATCATAGGCGCCTGCAAGCACTACATCTTTTACTTTAAATGGCTCTTGTGAAGAAACAATGCCCATCATACCATTAGCAACAGTGACTCCATAATAATTTTTGGTATCCCAATTTTGAGCAGTTAATTTCCAAGGATGAATATCCTGGGCAGTAGCTTGAATTCCGAATACTAATAAAAAGAATAAAACAAATGTGTTTTTCATAAAGCGCAATTTGAACAAGTAATTTACGCCAATATGAATGAATATTGTCAAGAAAAAAATAGGTAATGCGCATTATAATTTATTAAATTTGATGCTTACTAATCAAAGCCATTATGAAATACTTAAAAATTAGTGCAAGCATTTTAGCAATTGCTTTTTTTTACTTGATTTATTTATACATTCCTAATAAAATTGTCATTGTAGGCAATGACTATATCCCCAAGTTTGTAGACACCAAAAAAAAGGATATTCTTGAAATCCAATATTGGGACAAATGGATGCCCTATAAAAAAATTGATGGACACAGTTTTGTTTTTGAAGAAGGGAAGATGGAAGTGGGAGATGCCTTTTTATCAAGTGCAAAATGTATCTATTCGATTGACGATGTATATGCTCCTGTTATATTTACCTCCGTTGATGCAGGGAATGACAGTACGTTGATTCGATTTGAATGTAATTTGTACAATCGCTATTTTTCACCAATTAAAAGAGTACACAATTATTTAATTGCAAAAAAAATTGAGAAACAATTAATACCGATTATGGCTGCTGCTAAAAAATACTATAGTGTGCCAGCGATACAAGATACCACTTCAAAAAAATAATGCCCCAATTAATAAATGCATTAACCCAGGCGATTATTTGTACATTTTTAGTTCAAATCGAATAAGCATTAAGGCTTATTAATACTTATAATTCTTAAGCTGTCTGCATTTTTAGCTAAGAGGAATTGCTGATTGTCTTTAATGTGGATTGGTTTTATTTTTCGCACTTGTCCTTTTACAATTAATCCATTGAAAGGAACAGGCTCAAACTTTCCTTTTCCTTTATTTAATAAAACAGTTCCATAATCAGCATCATATCTTCCCATTTGAACATTGTTATCATAAAAATTACCCATCATAATCACATCAGGTAGTCCATCTCCATTTGCATCACAAACGGCCGCAGTTTTATATGAGGTAATTTGAGCTTGCCATGGTAATTCAATAGGACTAAAATTACCCTTGCCATCATTAATGAACACGGTATTTGCAAAATCATACGCTTCATAAATTGTGGAAGATTTTAATTTTGCTTGTGAAAAAATATCTTCCATTTTGGCTTTTGCAAAATCTTCCGCATACAAGAATTTCTTTTTTACTAAAGGAATTTGTCTTTGTATTTCATCCTTGTTTGCAAATGGGATTTCTTTTCCTTGTACATAATAACTTACAATTTGCTCATTAGTACCATTGTCATCAAAATCATTATAGTACATTCTTATTGGCTCCTTCTTTGTGGCTTTTAGTCTTGAATTAAGCCCTAAATTTCCGGCTATTAAATCTAAGTCTCCATCCCCATCTACATCTAATGCAATGGTAAAATTCCACCACCCTGGCAAGCTAGTTACTACCCCCTTTGTCCATCCATTTTGTTTCGGATACAAAATATCAATACCACCCCATTGGTGTGTTAAAATAATTTCTTTCACCCCATCCCCATTAATATCGGATTGTTGCGCATTAGTAACCATGCCAATTTTTTGCAAGAATGGTGCTACTTTTTCAGTCACATCATTAAAGTGTCCATCACCCGTATTATACAAAACATAGGAATCTGCTGGATACCCATATTGCATTGAAACAGTTTTACTCGAAATAAACAAATCGGGATTACCATCATTATTAAAATCAGATACAACTATAGATGAAGCCTGATTAAATACAGGAATTGCATTTGCTAATCTTTTCAAATTTCCTTTCCCATCATTCAAATACACCCTTGATTGCATAAATTGATCCTTACCATAATATTCATTTCCACCAGTTCCTACTATTAAATCCAAATGTCCATCCTTATTTACATCTACCCAAACCGCATCAACATCTTCGTAATTACTATCTAAGGCCAATGCAGGCTGAGGCAATGATATAAACTTGCCATTTTTTTCTTGAACGTAAACTGCGCTTTTGCCTCCACGGCCTGAACCAATATAAAAATCTTCAAGCCCATCATGATTAATATCTGCAACTGCCAAAGCTGGACCTTCAGTTGAATTCATTTGAGGAATTAATTGCTCTCTATTAAATTCCTGAAAAACGTTTTCTTGATGCAAATATTTAACGCTGGTGGTTTCTGTAATATCTGATACTGGGAAACTTTTTACAGGCCAATGCTTATTGATTAAATCATAATTAAATGCAGGCAAGCCCTTTTGGTACTTAAACTGTACTGTTTGATTTTTCTTCTCATTCAAATTGATACGCTGAAAACTATTATCCGGCCAAATTAAAAACGCAGAATCTACTTTTGTATTTTTCAGTCCAATCAACATCGGCACTTCCATGCTAGACAAAAATCCTTTTACTGGATATTTTTCATAAGTCCTCACCTGATCATTTGCGTACATTACAATTTTTGAACCTATAGCATTTATATTTTTATCTGCTCCTTTCAAAACAACTGAAACATATTTATTCGCAGTATCTTGATTCGCTTTATTTTCATAAATGAATGACTTGTCATTTACATTATTGACGACTAAATCTAAGTCCCCATCATTATCAAAATCGGCATAGGCAGCACCATTAGAATAAGAATTAGGGTTATTAAGAATCCCTTTTTCTTTATCCGTGAAAGTTAAATTACCATTATTTAAAAAGAACTGATTAGGGATTTTAATCTCAGGGAAACGATCAATTAATGCCATGTCCTTATCGCCCATTTTATTGTCTCTAATTTTTTCCTGAATCTCTTGATTGGATACGTAGTTAACATAATCCATATCATTCATACGCTTTGGGATACCATTCGCTATAAAAATATCTTTGTATCCATCGTTATCAAAATCCAACATCAAGGTGGACCAAGACCAGTCAGTAGCGAAAATACCTGCATACATGCCTAGTTCACTAAAATGTCCATTGCCACGATTCCATTGCAAATTATTTCGAGTCACTTGAACACCATACCCCACCCCAATTTTCATTTTATAGGTATCGTAATCATCCTCACCTAATGATCTTTTTAAGATATAAGGATCCTTAGGAAGCATGTCCATTGAAATAATTTCAGGCAAGCCGTCATTGTTTAAGTCTCCTGCATCTACCCCCATGGAATATTGACTAGTGTGCATCATTCTACTTTCTTGCTCTTCGGAGAAAGTGCCATTTTTTTGATTGATGTACAAATAGTCATTTTCATGAAAATCATTGCCAACATAAATGTCAGGGTATCCATCTAAATTAATGTCACTTATAACAACACCTAACCCATAACTTATTTTGCTGCTATTAATTTTTGAGAACTTAGTAACATCTTCAAATTTTCCATTATTGTTTTTGAAAATTCTATCTCCAGAAACCATATCATAAGTGCCTAAAAAGTTTTTTCTAGGCGCAAACGTGCCATTTTGATGCACCGAATGATTTAATAAAAAAACATCTAAATCGCCATCTCCATCAAAATCAAAAAAAGCTGCTTGCGTACTGAAGCCTGAAAAATCTAAGCCATATGTAGCAGCTTCGTCTTTATAATATGGAGTGCCATTCTTAATTCCCTGACAAATTAATAATTGATTCTTACTTTTAAATTTTTCAAAATTGCCTAAGCGACAAATATAAATATCCAACAACCCGTCATTATTAATATCTACTACTGAAACACCCGTATTCCATGCGGAATCTTGTGGAATATTAGCCGCTTTAGTAACATTTTCAAATTTCAGGCTCCCCTTATTCAAATACATTTGGCTCGCCCCTTCATTAGATGCAAAAAAGATATCTATTTTCCCATCATTGTTGAAATCCCCCGTTCCTACGCCTGCTCCATTGTAATAATACATATAATGAAACATGTTAAAATCGGCAGTTGGCTTTAATTTGTTTTCAAACTGAATACCCGTTTTAGTCGCATCCAGCATTTCAAATAAAGGTGCTTCTTTAGTTGCTGTATTGCATTGCAATGAAAATAGCACAGTAATGCTTACCCATAAAAAGAGCCGCGCATAAGTATTTAGAGATAAGCCTTTGTTCATTTTATAAAGCAAATAATGGTAAATTTCACCTATTCGCATGATAAAATTATATTATGTATAATTATAATGCGAACAACGGTAATACAGAGTATAAAGTTAATTGTTTTGATAGATTTATAAAGGATTCGAGTGTAAAGATTTATGTGAGAAAGTTAATACATAGCTTATTTTTGCAACCAAATTAGCAAGCGATGAAAAACTTAAAAATAATCAGTGTCTTAATCATAGTAGCATTCCTAGGTTACTTTTATATTTATATTCCCACAACGCTTAAAATTTCAACTTTTAAGGTTAGCAATGCTTATGAATTAACAGCTACAAGACTTATAGGAGATCCCGAAATGTTACCAAAAAGTATGGGGGCAAATTATGATTCTAGCTTACATAAGATTACCGTGAACGGAATTTCATTTTTTATTAAACCCGCCTTATCTAATATTGTTGAGGTAGATATTGAATATAAGCATATCAAAACCAAAAGCTTTATAACGGCAAATGCAGTAACTAAGCAAACTACTGCGATTAATTGGTTTCTAGAATTCAAGACAACATTTAACCCAATTCAACGATTCAATGATTATCAAGAGGCCATAGCAATAAAAAATGCTACTACTGAAATATTAAATCATATCAGCGCTTTTATTGAAGAACCAAAATACATTTATGGTTTTGATATAAAAGAAGTAACATTAAAAGACACTATATTAATTACCTCCAAATTTGTATCTAAAGTATTACCGACTAATGCGCAAATTTATACACAGGCAGATGCTTTAAACAAATACTTAACCAGCTATCATAAAATTGCAATCAATAACCCAATGGTGACTATACTTGAAAATCCAACCAATGATTATACTGTTATGGTAGGAATTTCAATTAACGGAGAAATTCCTCAAACTGATTTGTATAGAATTAAAAGAATGCCTGTAAATGGCAAAATGTTTGTCGCTGATGTAAAAGGAGGCACTCATGCAATTTTAAATGGGTATAGTGCTTTGAAAACTTATTTATTAGACTCAAAAAGACCATCGCCAGCAGTGCCTTTTGAATTACTAATAACAGATCGAAGAATAGTATCGGATACTGCACAATGGCAAACCAGAATTTACTACCCAGTTATGTAAATTCTTTTTAAACAAGTGCGCATTAAAATTAAGGATTCAATTTATAAAGTACTGGCATCATATCATTTTGTAAAAACAATATATTGTTTTGGTGCTGATAGTTTACTTTTTTGATATCTCTAACCATTCCACTAAAGTTTAGACCAGATTTTTCTGAACTAAGGGGTGTGAAATTACCATTACCGTCACCCATTAAAACGATTCCCTGATTGGCGTCTAGTCGTCCCAATTGTGGTTGAAAATAAAAATCATTGCCTCCTAAAATTAAGTCTTGGTTTCCGTCTTTATTAATGTCCATGCTCAGTATGGAATGAATGCTTGAAAATTGCACTAGTGGAGACATCTCTTTAAATTCATATTGACCGCTCCCTTTATTTATGGCAACGATAGTTGAAACATAATTTATTTCTTTCACCATTGCCTTACTCATTGTTTCCTTGCTAAACAAATCACTCACCGATTTTTTCGCATATTCATTGTGATGCAATGCATTCTTTTTTAAGGAAGGGATTTGATCCTGCAAGTCTCTTTTCATAAATACAGGGACATCTTTATTATCAAATGTCTTAGTCATGATTTTATCGACACTTCCATTCCCATCAAAATCTGCCAGAAATAATTTTAGTGGTGAACTTAATGTTGGATGCTGATTAAAATTCTCTCCAATGTTTCCTAATATTAAATCTGGTTTTCCATCATTGTTTACGTCTACCGAAGCTACTGAAGACCACCAACCTTTTAATTGATTCAAATTTGTCTTTATTTCAATTAAGGCTCCATTTTTAAATTTAAAAATGTGTGGACTCATCCATTCACCCACTACCACCAATGCAGGTTCATTGGCAATACCTAAATCGGTCATAGTAGCTGAACGAACCATTCCTATTGTATCTAGTCCAGCTAATTTAGTTTTTGGCAAATCAGTAAAATGTCCTTTGCCGTCGTTTAAATACAAATGTGATTGCGGATTTAAGCCATACATTTTTGTAACGCAGGATGCACCAGTAAATAAATCCAAATCACCATCTTTGTCAAAGTCATACCAAACTACGGCACCAATATTATCTTGGTTTAATGGAAAAGCTGATGTGGAAATTTTAAAACTTCCTTTACCATCGTTGATAAACAATCTCAACTGCAACTCTCTTGAAGCAATGGATGCTGTGTTGCCTGCAGGGGCAATAAACAAATCTAAATCTCCATCTCCATCTACATCAATCAATGAAACTTCACTGTCCTCAAAACCTGAGAATTGCTTTAAGTCCAGTATTTCCTTTTTTAGGAAACCAGTACTGGTTTGTAAATATAATTGACCAATTTGTTCACTCGTACCCGTTGCAAATATATCCTCTAGCCCATCTCCATTTACATCACCCACTGCCGCCTTTGGACCCATATGTGATAACATTTCAGGAACACCACGCTCAGCATAAAAATCGGTATAGTCCGGCTGTTTGTGCTTATCAAATGCAACTGCTTGCTTTGTAAATATCGAAGCCGAAATTCCCTTTTCACTTATCAACTTATTACTGATTAGTTCTTTAGCGCCGAGTTTAGGTTGTCTTATAATATTTACTGCGTCAACCTTAATTGGAGTACTAATTTTTTGAACAGTATTATTTGGCCAATACACCAGCAAAGAATCGATCTTACTATTTTTCCCTATGCCCATAATCAATTTGTAATCAACCGAAGACTGAAAGCCTCTACTTGGTATGAGCTCACGGCTAATGGTTTGATTTCCAACATAAGCAACTAATTTTGTTCCAACAGCAAATTTATTTTGATCCACCCCCTCCACTTTGAACGCAGCAAAATGATTTAATTTCTTTTCCACTGACAAATTTTTATAAATCAATGCTGGCTCATTCACATTGTTGATGACTAAATCCAAATCACCATCATTATCTAAATCGGCATAAGCTGCTCCATTTGAAAATGAATTTTGTGTAAAACCCCAGTCCACAGATTTGTCTTCGAATTTCAAATTACCGCCATTGCGAAACATTTTATTTGGCACGGCAATGGAAGGAATTTTACTCACTAAATCTGTTAGGTTTTTTCTGCCAGATTGAATCATTTGTTCCTTAATTTCATTTGCATCAAAATCCAAAAAGTCCTGATTGGTTAAGTCGCGATAAATGCCATTACAAATATAAATGTCATTATAACCATCGTTATCGGCATCAAACATCAATGCTCCCCAACTCCACTCCGAAGCATTCACGCCACTATAATTGGCAATATCAATAAATTTATTATGTTTCGTGTTTAACTGTAAAGTGTTTTGTAAAAATTGATGGTGGAAATCGTTTCTTTCTTTTAATCGGTATTGATCAATGTCATCAAAGCTCAAGGTTGTTTTTAATCGATAATCATCTGCAGGCAACATATCAGTTGTGAAAATATCCGGGTATCCATCATTATTAATATCACCAATGTCTGCCCCCATGGATGCAAAACTAGTATGCGACAACAAAGTATCTAACTGATCTTTAAATGTTCCATTTTTTTGATTGATGTATAAATAATCTCTTTCAAAAAAATCATTTGAAACATAAATATCTGGATAATGATCTCCATTAATATCTCCAATGGAAATACCCAGCCCAAAACTCATTAAAGTGCCATGTATGCCGGCTTGTTTTGTGACTTCCACAAAATGCCCATTGTCATTTCTAAATAAATGATCGCCACCACCCTTCATATTTTCTGGCACTTTCCAATCTTTTGCAAGTAAGTCTCTTTGCTTTGGATAACCCAAGCTATTTACTGGAATAGGGCTATTATTAATCATAAAGCAATCCAAGTCGCCATCCATATCATAGTCAAAGAAAGTGGCTTGAGTTGTGTAGCCAGTATCTGCTAAACCATATTCAGCCGCTTTATCCGTAAAAGTGAGGTCATGGTTATTGATGAACAATTGATTGGCGCGTGTTTTTTCATCGTCCATACTTCCGGCATTACTCACATAAATATCCAGCCAGCCATCATTATTAATATCAACTAATACGACACCTGTGCTAAATTGTTTTTTATCGACAAAGCCAGCCTTTGTAGAAATATCCTCGAATTTAAAATTGCCTTTGTTTAAATATAATTTATTAGCCCCTTGATTTGCTGTAAAAAAAATATCAGGTAAGCCGTCATTGTTTAAATCACCTACTGCAACCCCACCTCCATTATAAAAATTACGATAATTTAAAATATTGATAGTGTCATTGTCAATAACTTTATTATTAAAATCAATCCCGGTATTACTAACCAATTCAAATAATGCATCCTGCTTTTTTTGCGTAGTACAGGCAAATAGAAAAAAGCATCCTGCAATTGCTAAATATTTACAATTCATCTTCGCAGCATCAATATAGTTCATGAGGGCCTTTTAAATTAATTGAGTTGAAATATGACTGGGTAGTCGTTGTTTTGTAAGAATAAGAAATGAGCTTTCCCAAGTCTATTTATTTTTTTGATATCTCTCATTTGTCCTTTCAATAAAATACCGGATTGAGTTGGATCTAACACCTCAAATTGATTGTTTTGTTTTTGTAATAACACATCTACAAAACTAGCATCCTGTTTTTCATACTGAGGTTGGTAGTCAAAATGATTGCCCCCTAAGATAAGATCTAATTTTCCATCATTATTTAAATCAGCAACTTCGATGGAATTGACACTACTCATTTGCGTCATCGCTGGCAGCTTAACAACTTCAAACTGGCCACCTCCTTTGTTAATAGCAATGATAGAACTTGAGTAGTCAAATATTTTAACAATCGACGCCTTGATATCTTCGGCAGAAAATATTTCTTGAATCGATTTATTCGCATAATCAATATGCTTTAAATTATGTTTTTTAATAGATGGTACCATTTCCTCTAATTCTCTTTTCACTACAACAGGCTTGTCTTTTCCATCTATTGTATAAGTAACTACCTTATCCTTAATTCCATTTTTATCAAAATCATTTACAAATAACTTAACTGGATATTCTTTAGTTGGTTGCAAATAAAAGTTTTCACCAATATTCCCTAAAATTAAATCCATTTTGCCATCATGATTTACATCTGCTACTTGCATGGTTTGCCACCATCCATTTAAATCATTTAGATTGGATTTTAATTCAATAAATTTCCCATTTTGGTTTTTGAAAATATGTGGCGCCATCCATTCACCTGTTACTACTAATTCGATTTGTTTATCTCCATCTATGTCTACCCAATTTGCACCGGTCAACATACCGATTGAAGCTAAATCGGGCGCTTTAGTTGCTGTGACATCAACAAAATGTCCTTTGCCATCATTTTGCAATAAAAAGCTTGTTGGATTTACACCATAAACAAACGGATAATTTCTTGAAGCAATAAATAAATCCACAAAACCATCTTGATTAAAATCGTAAGGTGCAATTACAGAAACATTCATGGAGATATTTGGAAAAGCACTTGCATCGATAGTAAAATTCCCTTTGCCATCATTTTTAAATAATCTTAATTGTAGTTCTCTGGTATTAATTTCATTATTATTTCCGCCAGGGCCAATGATTAAATCTAAATCACCGTCTTTATCAATATCAATTAATTGCACCGCCACATCCTCAAAACTTTTAAAAGCATCAAAACTTGGCTGTTGTTTAAGGATAAACTTACCCGCTTTGTCCTGCAAATAAACTTGACCAGGATGATTAGGCGTTCCTCCAATAAAAATATCATCAATACCATCCCCATTCACATCTCCAATTGCAGCTTTAGGCCCTTCTTTAGAAAGCATTTCTGGCACACCTCTTTCCGCATAAAAATCAATCACATCATTTTCGGTATGCTTTAAAAAATTAGATTCCACCTTAGTAAACAAAGGCTTGGTCACTTGTACATTTACCCCTTCAAATTTAACACCTTGCGCAGGCTGTGTAATATTATGCACTTTATTGATTGCAGGATTGTTAATGGTGGACATAATTCGATTAGGCCAAATAATCACCATTGAATCTATTTTTGCTGCATTGCCAATACCTATAATTTGTTTGTAATCCACCGAGGACTGAAATCCTCTACTTGGAATCACTTCTTTTGTTAAAATTTCTTTGCCAATATGCAATTGAATTTTACTTCCAACTGCAAATGTGTTTTGTCCACTTCCTTTTAAATTAATACCAACGTAATTGTTGTGATTAATTTCTCTTGAATTGTTTTTATATACAAAGCTTGGTTGGTTTTCATTATTAATCACCAAGTCCAAATCACCATCATTGTCTAAGTCACCATAGGCTGCACCATTGGAGAAACTTGTTTGACTCAGTCCCCATTTATTTCCAATATCTGTGAATTTTAAATTGTGTTCATTTTTGTAAATTTTATTTGGAATTGGTGTTTTGGGAATTTGCTTTAACACTTGATCCACTTCGTCTTTACGCCCCGTTAATATCATTTTTTGAATGACATCATTCGCAAAAAAATTCATAAAATCTAAGTCCGTAACATCATGATTCACTCCATTACATGCTAGGATATCATTCCATCCATCATTGTCCATATCAAACATCAAGGCACCCCAACTCCAGTCGGTTGCAGATACGCCAGCATAATTTCCAATATCTTTAAAGTTGCCCGAAGGCCCGTTTAATTGCAAACAATTTTTTACATAGTGATAATAAAAGCCTGCACTAATTTTTCGATTAAACATATCAATGTCATCAAATGCGCCTGTTGTTTTAATTCTAAAATCAGAAAGAGGTAACATGTCTGTTGTGAAAATATCACTATAGCCATCATTGTTTACATCGGCAATATCAGCACCCATTGAAGAAAAACTAGTGTGTTGCATTTTCTCTTCCAATACATCCTTAAACTTTCCATTTTTCTGATTAATATATAAGTAGTCACGCTCATAAGAGTCATTCGCTACATATACATCTGGATATCCATCATTATTTATATCACCCACGGAAACGCCCATGCCAAAACTAAGTAGGGTTCCATGGATTCCTGCATCCTGTGTTACTTCGGTAAAATGTCCATTGTCATTTTTAAATAAATGATCACCACCTCCTTTTAAAAAATCACCCACTGGCCACTTGCTTTCTAATAAATCTCTCTTATTTGAAAACTCTAATTGATTCACAGGAATAGGACTATTGTTAATCATAAAACAATCCAAGTCGCCATCCATATCATAATCGAAAAATGAAACCTGTGTAGTGTATGCTTTAATATCTAACCCATATGCCTTAGCCGACTCTGTAAAGGTACCATTGTGATTATTGATATAAAGCTTATTTAAGCGATTTCCGGTAGGCATATGACCCGAAGAACAAACATATATATCCAACCAGCCATCTGCGTTAATATCAGCCATTACAACGCCTGTATTCCAAATATCATCCTCTATGATACCTGCCTTTTTTGAAATATCCTCAAATTGAAAATTTCCCTTGTTTAAATACAATTTATTGGCACCAGTATTTGATGTCATAAACACATCTGCCAAACCATCATTATTAATATCTCCAATGGCTACGCCACCCCCATTATAAAAATTTCGAAACAAAAAGCTGTTTTCTTTTTTACCATCCTCCACTTGGTTGACAAAGTTGATGCCTGTATTTTCCATTAATTCAAACAATGGTTTTTCTTTTTTCAAGCTACAACTTGATGAAAAAAATACAACACCAAAAAGGATTAATAAAAATTGATTGCGCATGATATCTTATATAAAAAAAGAAGAGGCCAATAAAATTGGCCTCTTCAAAATTAGATATTTAAATTGTAATTTTTACAACTAGTATCCAGGATTTTGCTTCAAGTTAGGGTTCGCAGCCAAAGATTGACTTGGGATTGGGAACACTAAATATTTAGCATCATCTGTAGGCTTATATTGCCAAGGTTTCAAGAATACTCCGAAACGGATTAAGTCAGTTCTTCTTTGTGCTTCCCAATAGAACTCTCTACCTCTTTCAGCCAACAAAGTTGTTGGATCAACAGGATTAGAAGTATTAACTAATGGCATTGAAGTCACAGTAGCCGCTTTTCTTGCAGTTCTTAATTGATTGATCAATGTTAAAGCACCTGCGTTATCAGGAGTACCTGCACGCATTTTAGCTTCAGCAACCATCAATAATACATCCGCATAACGGAAAAGAACTAAGTCATTACCTGAAGGTCCACCGTATGAAGATGCACCGTTAGAGAAGTCAGGAGTGTATTTAATAATACGGATACCTGTAACCTCTAAGTTAGCACCTGTTTCTTTCATATCAGAAGCGATTGTTGGATCGAATGCCAAAGGAGCACCTTTTCTATCTTTTTCAGCAACACCAGCTTCGTTATATTGTTGACCAATTAAGAAACCTGGTTTGATACCTGATTGTGGAGTTGATTTCCAATTGAAACGACCACCAATACGGCTATCAGCAGCAGTATCAGCATATTTACCACTGATATCACCAGCTTTAAATTTAGTTACACCAACCATTGCAGTTGTAGCACCAAAGCTGTTGTAGAAGTCACCTAAAGTAGAGAAACCGTTCCAACCAGCGTTAGGGTTGTTTGGAGTGTAAGAATTGTAGTGTAAAGTTTTAGCCCAAGTACCATTGATACCACTATTGTTAGCACCAACACCTGTTGTGTTAACATAAGTTAAGATATTCTCTGGAGAAGAACCATTGTCAACATCAAAGTTGCTGAAGTATTCAGTAGCTAAACTGTATTTACCAGCAGCAATAATTTTGTTACCAATAGTAATTACTTGTTGCATATCTGCATCCGCAAATGTTGGAGCAGCTCTGTTAGCCCAAGCACCTTTATTCAAATAACATTTCATTAATAAAACATTACCTGAAGTTTGGTTTGCTTTATCAGCAGCAGAAGTTGCTGGTAAGCTAGGGATAATTGCAGTTAATTCAGCGATGATGAAATCAGCACCTGCAGCACCTGCATAAACTTGTGGAGCATTCAATAAGTTATCACCTGGATTTCTTACTGGGAACTGACCATACAAGTCTAATAATTGATACAATGATAACGCACGGATAAATCTTGCTTCAGCAGCTTGTTGAGCGCTTGGGCTAAATGCTAATACGTTAGTTGCATCAAAGTTGATTTTGTTTAAAGCGTTGTAAACGTTTAACACTTGGCTATGGTTAGCATCCCAACCATGGCTGTGTACAACACGCCATACACCGTTATCATCCCAGTCACCACCTCTTGTAGGTACTAATGACTCGTCAGTTGTATTTTCTTGTAAAGAAAAAATCAAATCTTGTGCAGTGAATGGTCCGCCTATATCAGAATAAGCAGCTTGCAAAAGCAAGCCTACACCGGCACTTCCCAATGCATTAGCAGTTTGACTATTAGTCAAAGTGCTATTTAAATGCTCGTCTAGCTTAGTACAACCAACAGCTGTAACTAATACTAATCCAAACACTTTTAATTTAAATGACTTTATCATAAATTATCGTTTTATTAATTAGATTATAAAGAGAAGTTTACACCAACAGAGAATGTTCTTGCAGTTGGATAAGGCAAGTATTCAATTGATCTTGAAGGGTAGTTGTTACTTCCTTTGTCGATATTAACCTCAGGATCGAAACCAGAGAATTTAGTGAATACTAACAAGTTGTTTCCAGATACAAATGCATTCAAGTTTTTGATGTATTTACCGTAGTTACCGAAGTGGTAAGATACAGAAGCATTTCTCAACTTGAAGAAATCACCGCTTTCTAAGAATCTAGAGTTAGCAGCAACTGGGCTAGAAGCTCTTTCAGCAGAGTTGTAAGCAGATAAACTGATGTTTCTACCGTTAGCAATACCAGCGATATTTGTTACACTTGTTGCAGTGTTATTATATACTGAGTAACCTGCAGAACCACCACCGTTTACAACGAAAGTGAATTTCTTGTAGTTAACAGTTGTGCTGATACCATAAGTAGTAGTTGGGTTTGGATTTCCTGCCATTGTAGGGTTGTCAGCAAACAATTGATTACCATTAGCATCAAATCCTAAGAATTTCTTCAAATAGAACTCGTTGATTGGTTGATTGTTTGTGATTACTTGACCTAATGTACCAGATACACCTTGACCATCGATGCTACCAGTTAAGATTTGAATATCTTGACCGTTTTGTGTAAACTTAGATAACATGTTTTTGTTGAATGCAACATATCCGTTCACATCCCATGTTAAATCTTTCTTAGTTAACAAATTAGCGCCTAATGTAAATTCAACACCTGTGTTGTTTAATTGAGCGTTTGGTAAGTTGATAAAGTAGATTGAAGCTGGAGCTGGTTGGATAGCTGTAGATTGGAACAAGATGTTTGAAGTATTCTTGTCGTACCAATCGATAGCACCATAGATTTTACCATTCTTAGATGAGAATTCGATACCTAAATCGATTGATCTAGATTCTTCCCATTTAAGACTTGGGTTAGCTACGTTAACTTGGCTTGCATTGTTAAATGCACCAAAGTAGAATTGCTCTTGAGAAGCACCTGCTGGGAACTCTTGGTTACCAGTGATACCATAAGAAGCTCTAAATGCTAAGTTAGAAAACACTTTATTAGCTTTCATGAAGTTCTCATTAATGATAGCCCATTTAGCACCAACTGAAGGGAAGTAAGCATATTTATTGTTTGAACCAAATTTGCTAGATCCATCAGCTCTTAAAGTACCTGTTAAGTAATACTTGCTGTCGTAGTTCAATTGAGCACGACCAAAGTAAGACTGTAATTCAGTAGTTGGAGCAACGTAAGTGCTAGGCGTATTCATTGTTTTAGCATTAGCCATAGTGCTAGTGTAAGGCAATGTCAACTTGTTCGCATCTAAGTTTGTATTAAATGTATTACCTGAGAAAGAGTTGTTAGAATAATCAGAAGTCCAATATTCAAAACCCGCTAAGGCGTCTAAATTTAATTTAGCAGTGATGTCTTTTTTATAGTTCAATGTGTGTGTAACTGTTTGAGAAGTTAAAGCTGCATTAGAGATAGCAGCTGTACCTTGACCAGAAACACCACTGATTCCTTGTAAGAAACCATAAACGTTTGTATTTCTTGCACCGTTAGAACTGTTAACAGCGTATAATAAACGGTACTCTAAATCTTCAGAGATTTTGTAAGCAGCACGGATATTAGCTAAAACAGAATTTACACCAACTTGGTCATTAGTAGCTTTTAACATTGCTAATGGGTTACCAGAACCGTTAGTTGGGTAAATAAAATTACCAGTAGCATCAGTTAATTTCTGAGTTGGGTTCCATTGTAAAATAGAACTGATAATGTTACCTTGAGAACCAGCGTTATTAGAGAAAGGAATTACATTCTCTGAAGTATGACCGTATGTTAAGCCAAAGCCTAAAGTCAAACGCTTGTCTAAGAATTTGTATTGACCACCAAAGTTAGCTACATATTTATCTAATGTAGAACCTTTGATAGTACCATTTGTTGAAGCACCATTGAATGAAGCACGGAATTTTCCGTTATCATTACCACCGCTCAATGCTAAGTTATAGTTTTGAGAAATGTTTTTGTTCATCAATTCGCTCATAGCATTTACGCTAGAACCGTAATCTTGACCAGCTACTGAGTATTTAGCTAAACCTTTTACAAAAGTTGCAGCATCTAATACATCGTAGTTTTTCATTAAACCAGCATTAGCGCTATAGCTAGTACCGAATTCTAATTTAGTACCAGTTGAAGAACCAGACTTAGTTGTAATTACGATAACACCATTCGCACCACGAGAACCGTAGATAGCAGCAGAAGATGCATCTTTCAATACATCAACACTTTGAATGTCGTTAGGGTTGATAAAGTTTAATGGGTTAGCATCTGGAGAAGAACCAAATCCTGTACCAGCACTTGGTCTTGCAGATCTACCATCTAAAGGCACACCATCAATTACATATAAAGGATTAGAGTTTGCACGAACAGAGTTATTACCTCTGATCTTAACAGTTGTAGCAGCACCTGGTTGACCAGAAGCGCTAGTGATGTCCAAACCTGCTACTTTATTTTGTAACAATTGGTCAGGAGTTGTGATAACTCCTTGGTTAAAGTCTTTCGCTTGTACTGAAGAAACAGCACCAGTCACGTCTTTTTTACGTGCAGTACCGTATCCAATTACAACAACTTCATTAAGTTGTTCACTGGATTCAACAAGTGAAACTTTTAATTCTCCACCAGTGATTGCTACTTGCTTAGAAGCATAGCCTACTGAAGAGATAAATAATGTGTTTACAGAAGCAGGTACTGATAATTTAAAAGATCCGTCAGCAGCTGTTCTTACACCTATTGTGGTACCTTGACCTACAACAGATGCAGCAACGATAGCTGAACCATCTTTTGAATCTGTAACCTTACCTGTAACTGTTTTGTTCTGAGCTTGTGCATTGATTACAAACAAGCTTAGAAAAAGTCCGACAAATGCAGACTTGACAATTTTGAAATTCATAATTGGCAGTTTATTGGTTTATTAAGCGTGTACAAAATACACATTTTTGATATTCAACCTATTTTTTGTTAATTAATTTTTAACTTTTTTGACAAATAAACTAACAATGGTTAATATTTGATTGCTTTTACACCTATATTACCCCTCTTAAACTCAATAATATCAAGGATTTTAGATTTTTTTCGAAGCTGCTTAACAATTGCTTAAAAACGAACTTATAAATAGCTTAATATAAAATATCAAACGTTTGCGACAAAATTTGTGAAAACAATTTCATAATTTTGTTCGACATCGATTGCGTACTATGACAAACACTACACTCAAACTACTCGCACAGCAATTACAGTTAAGTATATCAACTGTTTCAAGAGCACTCAAAGATCATCCCGATATTTCAGCGGCTACAAAGGCAAAAGTGAACGCATTGGCACAAAGCTTAGACTACGAGCCCAATGCCTACGCTATTCAGTTAAGAACCCAAAGCAGTAAAATATTAGGCGTAATTGTGCCCGCTATATCAAACTTGTTTTACGATAGTTTTATCGCTGCCGTCGAAGAAGAAAGTAGAAACAACGGATATGCAGTTATGATTTTGCAATCAAGCCATAATCCAGAAAATGAATTAAGCAACTTGAAAATTTTTAGGCAAAATAGAGTATCGGGTGTGTTTGCTTGTTTATCATCGAGTGCAGAGAATTTAGAAGTGTATCAAAAAATGAACGAAAGAGAAATTCCAGTTGTTTTTTTTGATATCGTTCCTAAGGATAATCGCTTTACAAAAGTTCGTATGGCAGATGAACGATGTGCAATCATGGCAGCAGAAAATATTATAAAACGTAATGCAAAAAAGGTACTAGCCATTTTTGGAGACGAAGGTTTATCCATAACACAAAAAAGAAAAACTGCATTTCAAAAGTTCATGCAGGATTTTGCGCCTAAGACACATTGTTCATACGCACACGCCGCTAATACAAATGATGCAGCCGATATCATGAAAAAATTTGCAGATAAAAAACAAAAAGTAGACACGGTGTTTTGTATGACTGATGAAATATTGATTGGTGTAATGAAAACCATACAAGAATTACAAATAAAAGTGCCAAGCGAAATTGGGGTGATAGGTATTAGTAATGGTTTTATTCCAAATTTATATTATCCGCATATTAGTTACGTTGAAACAAGTGGACACGAATTAGGCAAACTTGCATTTGTGCAAATGATGGCCAATATGAAGGGCGGAAAAACATTGACTGAATTAACTGTGGATGCAAAATTTGTGGAAGGTGGTTCTATGTAAAATATAAATAATTGACGATGTCTAATTTTGAAATATTTAATGCAAAGGGTTTCTTATTTGACTTAAACGGTACCATGGTGAATGACATGCCTTACCATATTGAAGCATGGCATAAAAAAATAATTTCACTTGGTGGCAACCTAACATTGGACGAAATGAAATACCAATGTTATGGAAAAAATGATGAATTACTTGAACGTGTATTTCCAGGGAAATATAGCATGGAGGAAAAAATAAAACTAGGCAACGAAAAAGAAGCAATATATCGTATTGAATTTAAGCCCTCTTTAAAATTAATCGATGGACTAGCAACATTTTTACAATCAGCATCTTCGAAAAAAATTAAAATGGCTATTGGTTCTGCAGCTATTAATGAAAATATAAATTTTGTAATTGACAACTTGCAAATTAGACATCATTTTGAGGCTATTGTCAGTGCAAATAATGTCAATCAAAGCAAACCACATCCTGAAACTTTTTTAATGTGCGCTGAACAATTAAAATTACACCCAAATGATTGTGTTGTTTTTGAAGACACTCCAAAGGGAGTGGAATGCGCTTTAAATGCGGGCATGAAAGCCATTGTCATATTGGGAGAACACACTGCAAATGAATTTGCAAGTTTTTCAAATGTAATAAAATGCATTAATAACTATACCGAATTGTTTTAATGTTGCTAATGCTTTATTACTTTCCAATGCAGAATTTTGAAAATATAAAATCTAATTGATCCTCATTGGTTATTTGGCCTGTGATTGTTCCAAGATAATGTAAGGCTTGGCGAATATCCAATGCTAATAAATCACCAGTAACATTGTGTTGCAATCCTGTTTCAACATCATTTAAAGCCAATGAAAGTTTTTTAAGGGAAGCTACATGCCTTGCATTAGTTACAATAGTACCTTCTTTATTAACACCTTCCCCTACTGCTTTTTGATATAAAATATTTTCAAGTGATGGTATGTTTTCTTTTTCTTTTGCTGAAATAAAAACTACATCGCTTAGTTGATCATTATTTAAAATGGCAGTGTCTTTTAATAAATCTTTTTTATTACCAACTAATACTAATTTATCTGCACTCACCTCGGACTGCCATGTGGTCACTTGATCAATACCATTATCGTTCACATCAAACATGGCAATAACAATATCCGCACCCAATATTTTTTCTTTACTCTTTTCAATACCCATTTGTTCAATACTATCATTAGTAAATGAACGAATACCTGCTGTATCAATTAATTTAAATAGAATGCCCTGAATATTTAAATATTCTTCGACTGTATCGCGCGTTGTGCCTGGAATTTCACTTACCAGCGCTCTGTTTTCATTTAACAAAGCATTTAACAAAGTAGATTTACCTGCATTTGGTTTTCCGACGATGGCTACTTGAACCCCATTCTTAATCACATTCCCTAATTTAAAAGAATCTAATAAAGCTTGTGTTTTGATTTGTAATTGTTGCACTAAAACTTCTAATTCTTTTTTATTTGCAAAAGCAACATCCTCTTGCGAAAAATCCAATTCCAATTCGATGAGTGCCGAAAATTTAATTAGTTTTTCGCGCATTAATTGCAAGTCAGTAGAGAAGCCTCCTTTTAAATTATGTAATGCAGTTTTTCGCGCAGCCTCCGTATTGCTAGCAATTAAATCAGCAACTGCTTCGGCTTGTGTTAAATCCAATTTGCCATTTAAAAAAGCCCTTTGTGTAAATTCACCAGGCTTGGCCATACGGGCTCCAGCATGCATCATGAGTTGCAAAATAGCATCTTGAATTAATGGTGCACCATGACACGAAATTTCAACTACTTCCTCACCTGTATATGATTTTGGTGCGCGATAAATACTTACCACTACTTCATCAATTACTTCCTGGCCATTCAACAACTTACCAAAATGAACAGTATGCGTTGGTTGTGTCATTAAGCTCTTTTTTGAAAAAACCGAAGCGGTAATTTCAATGGCCTTTGATCCACTTAATCTAATCACTGCAATGGCACCTAATCCAGGTGCAGTTGCTAAAGCCACAATCGTATCATTCCAGGTACTCAAATTTTCACGCATGTGGCAAAGATAACCCTATTTATAAACTAAAAAATGGCAGCCGTTTATGGGCTGCCATTTAAAAAATTATTAGAGATAGTTTTTCAAGCCTTATATTTTAATTAAAGGCTTAGAAAAACAAATGGCAGCCGTTTATGGGCTGCCATTTAATATTTCGAAGTAAAGTTGTACTAGTCTTCAGAAACTTGGAATACAATTGCTTGTCTATGACGGTAAATTACATTACGGCCATTTTGAACAGCTGGTTTCCATTTTGGACCTCTTGTGATTACACGAACTGCTTCATCAGATGTACCATATCCAGGGTTATTTTCAGCTTTTACATCTGAAATTGAACCATCTCTTGCTACTACGAATGAAACTGTTACGGCGTACTTTCCAGCAGGTGCACCATTTTCAACTGGTAAGTCTCTGTTTAAAGTTCTTTCTAGATAACGAATCCAACCTTGTTGTCCACCAGGGAACTCAGCTGGTTGTTGAACGACAGTAAAAATTTGATCTGTTTCTTCTGCAGGAGGAGCAACAGGACCTGTACTTTGTTCAACAGGAGCAACGATACCATCATCTTTAATACCTTTTTGGTCAGTTGCACCAATTTTAACGTCTTCTAGTTTTTCAACTTCTTTTACCTCATCCTCTTTTTTCACTTCCTCATCTTTTACAATTTTAGGAGGTGTAAATTTTGCCATTTCCACTTTTGGTGGCTCTTGCTTTGGCGGCGGAGGAGGTGGCGGTGGCGGTGCTTTTTTCTCTTGATTATTAACATCTGCCAAAGAAACATCCTGAACTACGATTTCAGTTTTAGATTTCTTTTTGGTGTTAGAATAAATAGCACCACCAGCTAAAAGTGCAGTAATGGCTACCATAACAATCAACGCTCTTTTCAGACGCTCATTGTATGTTTTTCTTAGCTCATACGCACCATACTCCTTATATCTTCCCTCAAAAATGAGGTCTAATACATCGGCGGTTAATATTTTATTTATGTCCATTTTAAATGCTTTTAATTGCTTAAGGTTTTACTGCTGATTCGTCTGATTTTTTGATCAACTGCTCTTCGATATCGAAAATATCAACTAGCGCGAATTTTTTTACAACATTAATAGACATCTCATCTAAGATATCAATTACGTTTTTGTAATTGCAATATTGGCTTGGTTTAATCACGACTACTAAGTCATGCTCTGGATCGTTAGGATCCTGTGCAATACTTCTTACATATGCCTTCTTTTTCAAGATAACGTCTCTAATAGAGTTTTCTCCATTATAAGAAGCTGACAAAAAGTTAGAAGCGTCATTTTTCAATTGACCTTCATAGTAATATATGTGATTATCCGCACCCATTAGGATGGTTAAAGCCCCTGATTCTTTTGCTTTATTCTGTTCTTCAGGTTTTACTTTATCATCCGGCAAAAGCAACTTCATAGCTGTTGGTTGACTCATCGTTGTAGTGAAGATAAAGAAGGTAATCAACAAGAAACCTAAGTCCACCATCGGTGTCAAATCGACACGCGTTGATAGCTTTTTTCCTTTCTTGACACCGGGTCCTTTCTTATGGCCACCACCCGAGGTATCTAATTCTGCCATAGTAAATAGCTTTTAATTAGTTTATAATTTAGTTTTCCTGTTTTTCTCCACTCATAGATTTCTTGTACAATTCTGAACCTACTGGTGCATTTTCAGGATTGGTAACCATTTGGAATTTTTGAATGTTGTTTTTCTTGAATGCAGTTAATACACCTTTGAATGAAGGATACTTTGCAAGATTGTCTCCTTTTAATAAAAGATCCATCTTTGATCCAGCATATGCATCATTAATAGCTTGCATCCAAACAACCAATTCATTATCCGTACTGTCCTTACAAGGAATCCCTTTAAGTACATCTCCTTTTCTGTTTTCTTCAGAGACAGATAAGAAAGAGTTTAATCCACTAAAAGAAGAACCAACGAAGCTGGCAGCCTTAAATTTAGCGACATCAATTCCTAAATTCTTTGTTGTATTTAAAGAATTAGCAACCAATTCTCTTTTTTGCTTATCATCTATTGTAAGAAATACTTTACCATCTTTATCAATTGTTACAAGTACAAAATCCTTATTAGGGGCAACTTTAGAAGCTACTGAACTAGGTGTAGTTACAGCAATTGCTTCCGAAGGCTTGAACTTTGTAGTCAAGATAAAGAATGACAATAAAAGGAAAGCCACATCACACATGGCAGTCATGTCGATGGTGGTACTCTTACGAGGTAATTTGGCTCTACCCATTTTTATTATCTTTTAAATTTATTTATAAGGTTTCCCCTATTAAAATATTTTTCTACTTAACTACTATTTGTAGTTTGCTGCGAAGCTTTGAGTTAAAGTAAATCCAGACTCATCGATACCATATGTAATACCATCGATTCTTGTAGTGAATACGTTGTACATAATGATAGCAACTGCTGAAGTACCGATACCTAATGCTGTGTTATATAAGGCCTCAGAGATACCTTGAGATAATTCACGAGCAGCTTCTCCACCACCTTCTTCTCCTAATTTAGAGAAAGAACGAATCATACCTAATACCGTACCGAACAAACCTAATAAAGTTGCTACTGATGCGATAGTTGATAAGAATACTAAGTTCTTTTCTAACATTGGTAATTCTAAAGCTGTTGCTTCTTCGATTTCTTTTTGAATGTTCAATACTTTTTGATCAGTATCTAATTCTGTATTTGAAATCATTTCTTTGTATTTTTTCAAACCAGATTTCATTACATTGCCTACAGATCCTTTTTGTTTGTCACACTCAGCAATTGCTTTATCAACATCTTTGTTTGCTAAATGGAATTGTACTTTACGGATGAACTCAGTGTTACTTCCTGTACCTGCTGCTTTTGCAACAGTTAATAATCTTTCGATTACGAAAGTTAATACAATCAATAAGCTACCAATCAAAATAGGCACAATGATACCACCTTCGTACATTTTAGTGAAAGTTCCTTTTGGTCCTTTGTGTGAAGGCCAGAACCATGCACCTGTAGTGTCGGGGTTAGAGAAATTAGAAGCATTACCTAACACAAAACGCCAGATAACGTAGCCTGCTACGATACAAGCAATAGGTGCTAAAGTTGCAATCAAGTTACCGCCTTGTTTCGGCTGTGCTGCTGTTTTTGGTGCAGCGGTTGCAGTTGGTTTAGTTAAATCAGCCATGATTCAATTGATTTTTGGTTTTAAATAAAAATTTATAAAAGAATTTATCCCTCTTGACTATTAGTTAGAATTCGAGCGAATCTCTACATACTAGTTTCTAAGGGGTTACAAAATAAGTAATTATTTGATTGAAACAATTTTCCAAGCATTTTTTTATTAAAAATTTAATGTGGCTAACTAGTGTTGGTAGAAAGGAATATATTTACTATCTATTCTTAAATTAATATAAATCAAATATGAAAAAATTCCTAGTATTTACTAGTCTTTGTGTCGTATTGACAATTAGCTTAAATGCTCAAAAAACAGATACAGCTAGTGGAAAAAAAGATCTCCCTGCTAAAACAGGGCCAAAATCCTTTAACGATTTTATTACCAAAAAGGCAATAAGTCAAAAAGGGGTGTTTACCGTTCATTTTCAGGATGATAAATACTATTTTGAAATACCAGATAGTTTATTGGGTCGAGAATTACTTGCCGTTACCCGTTTTGCCAAAGTAGCTGGGGGTGCTAGAAAGTATGGTGGCGAAGAAGTGAATGAACAAAGCTTACTATTTGAAAAAGGGCCTAACCAACGCATTTTTATGCGCGTTGTAACCTTAATTAGTAAAGCAGACTCTTCTCAAACTATTGCAAAAGCTGTAAAAAGTTCATACTTAGACCCAATTGTTGCTTCATTCGACATTAAAGCACTTGGAAAAGACTCAACATCTAATATTATAGATGTTACTGACTTTTTTAAAGGGGACAATCAAGCAGTTAGTTTAACCAGCAGCGAAAAAAGAAGCTTTAGTTTGTCAGGCTTGGCCTCAGACAGATCTTATATTGAAAGCATTAAATCTTACCCTATTAACATGGAAGTAAGAACCGTTAAAACATATTCAGCAAGCAGTCCAATGCCAGGAAGTCCAATGGGCGGTGGAGCAAACGCCATCCCTGCAGCAATAAATGCTGGTGCAGTAACTTTTGAATTGAATACCTCTATTCGATTATTACCTAAGGTGCCAATGAATACCCGTTTATTCGACTCAAGAGTGGGTTATTTCGCAGATAATTTTGTGCAGTACTCAGATGATCAACATAAAGTTGAAAATCAAATTTTCGCTGTGCGTTATAAATTAGAACCAAAGCCAGAAGATTTGGAAAAATATAAGCAAGGTATTTTAGTTGAGCCTGCTAAACCTATCGTTTATTATATTGATCCAGCAACACCTAAAAAGTGGGTGCCTTATTTAATTGCTGGCGTTAACGACTGGAATGCTGCATTTGAAAAAGCGGGCTGGAAAAATGCAATTCAAGGCAAAGAGTGGCCTAATGATAGCACAATGAGTTTAGAAGATGCGCGTTTTTCAGTGATCCGCTATTTTGCTTCTGATATTGAAAATGCTTATGGACCTCAAGTACATGACCCAAGAAGTGGTGAAATTTTAGAGAGCCATATTGGTTGGTATCATAATGTTATGAGTCTTGTACATGATTGGTATATGATTCAAACAGCTGCGGTAGATCCTGCTGCACGTAAAATGAAATTTGATGATACTTTAATGGGTAATTTAATTCGTTTTGTTTCATCTCATGAAGTTGGTCATACTTTAGGTTTAAGACATAATATGGGAAGTAGTAGTAAAACTCCTGTTGAAAAACTAAGAGATGCTAAGTGGTTAGAAGCGAATGGCCATACAGCAAGTATCATGGACTATGCTCGTTTCAATTATGTTGCGCAACCCGAAGATCATGTAACTGAAATGGGATTATTCCCTCGTATTGGCGACTATGACAAATGGGCGATCAAATGGGGTTATACATATACTGGCTTAGGAGACGAAGCTGATAAAAAAGTAAATAACAAATGGGTAGTGGATGCTTTAAGCAAAAATGATCGTTTATGGTTTGGTGGCGAAGGATACAATGCGGATCCTCGTGCACAAACCGAAGACCTTGGTGATAATTCAGTTTTAGCTAGTGAATATGCCATTAAGAATTTAAAGCGCATCATTGTTAAGCTTCCTGAATGGACAAGCGAAGAAGCAGATCATTACCAAAACTTAAATGATGTATATACTCAATTAGTAATTCAGTACAACCGCTACATGGGTCATGTTGTAAAAAATATTGGTGGTGTTTATGAAACATTTAAAAGTGTAGAAGAAAAAGGCGACGTGTATACCGCAACGCCAGTGGCTATTCAAAAATCAGCAATGAATTTTTTACAAACACAATTATTCGCAACACCAAAATGGATTTTAGATAATAGTATTTTGAATAAAATTTCAAATCCAGTTGCGAACGAGCGCTTACAAACAGTACAAACAAACATTTTAAAAAGCTTGCTGGATAAAGGTCGTTTGTACCGTTTAACTACAAGTACCACAAGGTTTGGAAATGCTTCTTATTCATTGCATGAAATGATGGAAGATACACGTAAAGGATTATTTACTGAATTAAGTAATCATCAATCAACCGATGTTTTCCGTCGCAATTTGCAAAAAACATACGTTACACAATTGGGTGACTTGATTAATCCATCTTCAGCACCAGTTGCTGCTGCAGCAGCTTCTTTTAGAATGGGACCTGCGGTAGATGTTGAAAACACAGATGTTGTATCTGAATCAAAAGCACAATTGAAAAAATTAGCTGCTAGTATTCAAGCAAATAAAGCAAGTATCAACGATGCAAGTTCTGTTAGTCATTTCGATGATTTACAAGACAGAATCAAACATATCTTAGATCCAAAGTAACTATTAAAAATAGTTTATTTTGAAAAACAAAAAGGGCCCAAACGGGCCCTTTTTTATTATTTATACTTTTTTATATCATGCTATTTTTGAAAAGAAGCATGAAATTACTCGTAGCGTAAAGCATTAATAGGGTTTAACGAGGCTGCTTTCATTGCTGGATAAATACCTGCAACAAGCCCAACAATAGAACATATTGCAATTCCAATAAACACCCACATCCACGGAATTACAAACCCCGTATTTAAAATCATACTAAAAAGATTGCCAACTAATATCCCCAGGAATATACCTATAACAGCACCTAAAATACTAATGCAAATACTTTCAAATAAAAATTGACGACGCACATCTCTTTTCTTTCCACCCAATGCTTTAATCAACCCTACTTCACGTGTACGTTCACTTACGGCGACCAACATAATATTCATAAGACCAATGGCTGCGCCAATTAAAGTAATCATCCCAATAGCTCCTGCAGCACCACTAATACCTGCTAAAAAGCCAATAAACATTTCAGCAAACTTATCGCTCTTGTCTATTGCAAAATTATCGGTCTCTGTAGGAATTAGCCTTCTTGCTTTTCTCATTTGTTCAGTTGCTTCCCCAATTGCGGGCTCTAAATCAGCTACATTGTTTACCATAACACCAATTGCGTAAGACTTGTTTTGACTTTCATATTGTCTTACATTCTTTAATGAAGAGATAACAACATCATCTTGACGCATCATTGCACTAGATCCCTTTGACTTTAAGAGTCCGATAATTCTATAAGGTTTACTTTGTAGCAGAATCACTTTATCAATGCATTTTTCTGGCTTCCCTGGAAATAATTTAGCAGCTACATTGCTGCCCACAATGCATACATTTCTTCCACTCTGAACATCTGCATTATTTAAATTTCTCCCCGAAGTTAATGAGTAGCCATTTACTACTAAATAGTCCTCATCGCCTCCCATTAAAGTGATTTGCGGATTGGTTTTTTTGTCTTTATAATGCAATTCATTATTACCTCCGGTTCTTCTTGAAATACTCACTGTGGCACGTCCAAAACCATAATGGTCCTTAAAATAAGCAGCTTCTTCAATTCGTATAATTTTATCTAAATTAGATTTCTTCTCTTTTAATCCTTTCTTTGATTTTCCAAATTCATCTTCCCCATTATTAGGCCCGCCCATTCTTGCATTCAATTCCTTGTATCGAATACTAAAGGCATTGGCACCCATAAATGAAAAGTTTTCTTTTAAACTTTGATTCATCGCAGATATAGCGGTAATTATACCAATTAATGCCATAATACCAAATGCGATAATCGCAACTGTAATACCCGTTCTTAGTTTATTACTTTTTACGGTACGCCATGCCAATACAAATGAATCCTGAATAGTCATTATACAAAGTTTACTGAAAATAAAGGTAGGATAGATTCAACAAACTACCCATAAATACACTTTAGGTGGCTATTCTTTATGAAGAACGGCTAAAAGTATAGATAATTGAATAGTAAGCTCGGAAATACCCCTAGTAAAATGATTAACGCGGCTAACACCCATAGCTTAAATTCATACTTTTTATCTAATTCATTTATAGCAGGAGTGCCAGGCGTAAAGTACATTGCTTGTACTAATCTGAAATAATAAAATACACTTACTGCTGCAAATAGAATAGCAACAATTAACAACCACAAACCCGCGCCAGCAGTTAATAATGCGTTCAACATGTAATATTTTGCAAAAAAACCTGCAGTCAAAGGAATACCTGCTAAAGAAAATAAGAATAGTGTAGTCAAAAAAGCCAACACAGGGTGCTGCTTCGCTAATCCATTGAAGGATTCAAAACTATAATCTTTCATTTTTACAAGTACTGCGAATAAACCAATGGTAGCCAAAGAATAGGCTACGATGTATAACAAAATTGCTTCTGTATTAAAAATAGAATTGCCATACAAAGCAAATAACATAAAACCTGCTTGTGCGATACTTGAATATGCCAACATACGTTTTACACTTCGCTGAAATACGGCGGTGATGTTACCAATTAATAAAGTAGAAACAATTACAAAGGATAAAATGATATACCAAGTAAATCCAAGTGCCATTCTTTGTGTTTCAAAAACTTTAATGAATGCAATGAAACCCGCAGCTTTTACAATTGTTGCCATGAAGGAAGTGAAAACAGTTGGTGCGCCATCGTATACGTCTGGTGTCCAAAAATGAAATGGTGCTGCAGAAACTTTAAAATTCATAGAAGCAAATAATAAAATCAATCCCGCTGACATCAAAAAATGCTCAGTCACCATATGCGTTGCAGGATTAACAACTGGCATACTCAAATGAAAGCTTCCAGTTGCACCATAAATAAATGTAATGCCTAATAATAAGACGCCTGTTGAAAAAGAACCCATTAAAAAGTATTTCAACGAAGCTTCATTACTTAAAAGGTTTTTCTTATCTGAACCAGTTAAAATATATAAAGGAATAGATAAAATTTCAATTCCAATAAATAACATTAATAAATTATCAAAAGAGGTTAAAACACTAACTCCACAAAGGATAAAGAAAAAGATTGCATAAAAGTCCGCAGTATGATTGCCAATTTTTTCAATTTCTTCCCCATTAATCCATACATACAAAAACGTTAAAATAAATAAAGTCATGTTTGCAAATAATCCAATTTGATTAAATGCCAGCATTCCTTTGGTATCGAAATCAATAACCCACCAACCTTTTAATTGCGCCAAATTAGCTACAATTAAAATAAGCATACCAACAAGCCCAATATTTCTTTGCGCTTTTGCCGAGGTGGTAATCCAAGAACAAAACATCATTACAACACCCAATAAAGTAGATACAATTATAGCATTCATTACAAATTCATTTAATTATTTGACAAACAATTGTTTTAAGGTATCAGCCGTTACATCAAACAATGGCTGTGGATATACTCCTGTTACAAACACAATCACTAATAATACAATAAGGACTGCTTGTGCATTTTTATTAGGCGCTTTCATTAAACTTGTAGCTTCACTAATTTCACCATAAGCCACTTTTTGAACCATATTCAAAGTGTAAATAGCTGCAAGCACCACACTAACACCAGCAGCCGCTGCTATCCAAGGATTAAATTGGAATAAGCTATTAAACATTAAAAATTCACCAATGAATGCATTGGTTAATGGTAGAGCAATATTCGCGAATGCAAAACCAACTAATAAAATAGCAAGTGTAGGTTGTTGTTTTGCAATTCCACCCAACGCCTTCATAGATCTTGTTCCAGTTTGTTGCTCAATAACATCGGCAATAATCCAAAGTCCTAAAACATTAATACCATGCGAAAACAATTGTATTAATGCACCTTGTACACCTACTTGATTATGAGTAAATAACGCAGCACTCATTAATCCGATGTGCGCAATGGATGAATAAGCAATTAATCTTTTTAAATCGTCTTGACGAATGGCAATAAATGATGCATATAAAATACCTATAACTGATAATAAAACTACAAAATGAGCATGTGCCAAAAATGCTGCAGGAAACAAAGGCATTAGCCATCTAATAATACCATACAATCCCATTTTAACCATAACAGCACTTAATACCATTGTAACAGCGGTTGGTGATTGCTCATATGCATCTGGTTGCCATGTGTGTAAAGGAAAAATTGGCATTTTAATAGCAAAGGCAATAAAAAATAATGCAAAAGCAGTCGCACTTTGACCGGGTGTTAAGTTTGCATGTTTCATGGACTCAATTAAGAAACTGTGATCAGTCGTATTCGAGTACAACAATATAATTCCAATTAACATGAACAATGAACCTAGGAAAGTATAAATAAAGAATTTAAAAGTAACAGCGATTCTTTTTTCACCACCCCAAATTGAACATAAAAAATAAACTGGAATTAATGCAAGCTCCCAGAAAAAATAAAACAATAATGCGTCACCTGCCAAAAACACACCCATTAATCCTGCTTGCGTTAACAACATTAAAGAAAGAAAAATATTTTTCTGATGTGTTTGATTTTTACTAGTTGCAATGAAAATTGCAGGAAAACTTATTGCAGTTAATAAGATTAATATTTTGGAAAGTCCGTCGGCTTGCAATATAAATCGGCTATTTAATATAGGCAGCCAAGATGTATTAAAACTTTCAGTCTTATTTATAATTATGTGTAATGCCCCCATTAAGGTAAGCAATCCAGCACCAATTGCAATAAGGTTTACAGCTTGCTCTTTCTTAACAAACAAAAGTGCAATAGCTGCGAATATAGGTATCAATAAAAATAATAATAGAAACATAATAAGTTAAGATTTATGAGTCAATGTGTAGAAAAATTTAAGGATTGTCATATCATTAAACCAGAAAATGAAAAGCAACACCATGCTTAACACCATGAATAAGATATAATATCCAACCTGACCACTTTGTAATAATCTAATTTGTCTAGCACTATACTGTACCAGTTTGCCAGTACCATTTACAGCTCCGTCAATAATATTTTTTTCAACCACTTCTTTTAAAAATCCTGCAAATTTATTTAAAGGATTTAAGATAATGGTATCATATAATTCGTCGATATACCATTTATTGTATAAGAATTTGCCTAATGCAGTTTGCGGTTCACCATCCGCTTTTTTACGATAAATTGACAAGGCAATTAATAATGCAACTAAAGCAATACTAACTGATACAGCCATTAATGCCCACTCCGTTCCTACTGATAATCCCGCTTCCTTAACTTCTCCAACAATTGGCGCTAATTGATGTGATAACCAGTGATGACCTCCCATTAATTCTGGAACGCCAATGGCCCCCGCAATGGCACTAGCAACTGCCAATAAAATTAAAGGCAATGTCATTGCAAATGGACTTTCATGCAAATGATGTTCTTGATCATGCGTGCCTCTAAACTGTCCTAGGAAAGTAGTTGCATATAAACGAAACATATAAAATGCAGTCATTGCAGCACCTAGCACACCAAGCGCCCAATAAATTGGACTCTTAGCAAATGCAGCTGCTAGTATTTCATCTTTAGAGAAAAAGCCACTGAATGGAGGAACTCCGGCTATAGCAATACATCCAATTAAAAAGGTAATATGGGTAATAGGTAATTTAGATTTTAAACCACCCATTTTACGAATATCTTGTTCATGATGCATCGCATGAATTACAGAACCTGCACCTAAGAATAATAAGGCTTTAAAAAAAGCATGTGTGATTACATGAAACACAGCGCCAGAATAGGCGCCAACACCTAATCCTAAAAACATATAACCTAATTGACTTACCGTTGAATACGCCAATACCTTTTTAATATCATTTTGTTTAATGGCAATTGTAGCTGCTAATAATGCAGTAGATATTCCAACAATGGCCACAACATGTTGTGTAAATTCACTCGCGCTAAATAAAATATTTGAACGCGTAATCATATATATACCTGCTGTAACCATTGTGGCAGCATGGATCAATGCAGATACTGGTGTAGGGCCTGCCATCGCATCTGGAAGCCAGGTAAATAAAGGAATTTGAGCACTCTTTCCCATTGCACCAACAAATAATAATAAAGTAATTGCTGTGATATCTGATGTAGATAATTTAGCCAAGCTTTCTGCAGTCAAAACGCTGCCATAACTTACTGTTCCTAATTTTACAATCATCCAAAATATCGCTAATAAGAATCCTAAGTCGCCAATGCGATTCATAATAAATGCTTTCTTAGCAGCATAGTTATAAGTAGCATTTGAAAACCAATATCCAATTAATAAGTAAGAACACAATCCAACACCTTCCCATCCAATAAACATAATTACGTAGTTGTCACCTAATACCAACAACAACATGCTAAATACAAATAGGTTTAAATAAGCGAAGTAACGTGCATAATGTGGAGCTTCCTCCTCCTTCATGTAAGCAGTAGAATACAAATGAATTAAAGATCCTACTCCTGTGATGACTAATAAGAATAAACTTGATAAAGCATCAACTTTTAAATCAAATGGGATTTTAAAGCCAGCAGTATTGATAAAATCAAAATAATGTGCGGTAAATGCACCGTTAGTCTGAACGTTTAAAAAAGCTAAAATGCTAAATACAAATGACGCGACAATATAACCAGTTGCTTTATATGCAATTGTTTTTTTGCTCCAAATATTTCGTCCTAATCCGTTGAATAAAAATCCTGCCAACGGCCATAGTACGATAAATGCTATTATTATTTTCATGCGAAATGAATTAATTCTTTAATCTATTTAAGAAATTGATATCGATTGAATGTGTATTTCTAAACATCATTACTATGATTGCTAACCCAACACTCACCTCAGCAGCAGCTACCACCATAATAAAGAATACAAAAATTTGCGCATCGATTCCAGCGGTACTAGCCGCTGATATTTTCAAGGCTGCTGCGTGGTGCATTTTTGAAAAAGCCACCAACAATAAGTTAACTGCATTTAGCATCAACTCGACACACATAAAAACAATAATAGCATTGCGACGCGTCAATACACCTATGACGCCAATGCTAAATAAGGTTAAGCAAAAGAAAATATAATATTGTATTGGCATACCTGCTATTTAATTTTTTATTTAATTTCTATCTTTTATTCAGTTTCTATTTTTTACCAATGATTACCGCGCCTACCATTGCACTTAAAAACAATACACTGCTTATTTCGAATGGCACTACATAATCACTAAATAATGCTTTGCCCAATGGATGAATTAAACCAATGGTACCCTCTTTCATCATTACTTCCTTGCCTTGCAACTGAACAGTTTGTTTTACTAAAGCAATCAGCAATGTCAACAAACTACCCCCCGATAAAACACCTATAAACTTAGTGAGTAATTTTTTCTGAGGCTCATTGTCAGTTTTTACATTCATTAGCATAATCACAAACAAGAATAAAACCATAATGGCTCCTGCGTACACAATGATATTTACAATTGCAAGAAACTGTGCATTTAATAAAATGTAATGACCAGAGATAGCGAAGAAAACCAATATCAACCACAATACACTATGAATTGGGTTTTTACTAATTAATACCATTGCGGCACTAATTACTGCAAATGCAGACAACGCGTAAAATAAAATTTCTATTGTACTCATATTAATTAGGCTTCTACTCCTTTAGCCTCTGCAAAAGCACCTGCTTCTGTTAAAGGGTTTGGAATTAATAAATCAGTTTTACCGTAAATAAATCCTTTACGCGTATAGTTTGCTGGTGCAAAAGTTTCGCTTAAATAAATAGCATCTTTAGGACAAGCATCTTCGCACAATCCACAGAAAATACAACGAAGCATATTAATTTCATACTTTGCTGCATACTTTTCTTCTCTATATAATGATTCTTCTCCTTCCACTCTCTCTGCTGCTTCCATTGTAATAGCTTCGGCAGGACATGCTACTGCACACAATCCACATGCAGTACAACGCTCACGCCCTTCCTCATCACGATTCAAAACATGCAGTCCTCTAAATACAGGACTGAACTCACGCTTTTCTTCAGGATAACGAATAGTAGGTTGCTTCTTAAACATGTGACTAAAAGTAATCAGCATGCCCTTGATAATATTAATCAAATACAAACGTTCCAAAAGTGTCATTGGCTTTCGGTTTACTGCTTGTGCTTTGTTGGTTAATGCTTGCATGGTATTGTAAAAAATATCTTTTTAATAATTATAATTTAGCTAAAATCACTGCGCCAGTTAATAACATATTGAATAATGCCAAAGGAATTAATGTCTTCCAACCCAATCCCATTAACTGATCATATCTGAATCTTGGAATGGTCCAACGAATCCACATGAATAAGAATATAAATAATACAATCTTAATTAATAAAGTTCCTAATCCAATCAACGCTGCAACATTTGGTGCAACACTTGCCTCATTAAAGAAAGGTAAATCATAGCCACCAAAATACATACATGCCATAATTGCACTACTCATTATCATATTGATATATTCCGCAAATAAATAAAACCCAAGCTTCATTGAAGAATATTCCTGATGGTAACCAAAATTCAATTCATTCTCTGCCTCAGGTAAGTCAAAAGGAGTTCGGTTACACTCCGCCATAGCAGTGATAAAAAATATTAAAAAGCCTAATGGTTGATATACTACATTCCACCAATGTCCTTGCACTTGTTGTTCTACAATTGTCTTTAAACTTAAAGAACCTGTAGTCATTAGCAATGCAATCAATGCCAAGCCCATGGCTAATTCATAGCTGATGGCTTGCGAAGCTGCGCGAAGCGCAGACATTAATGAGAATTTATTGTTGGACGCCCAGCCACCAATCATAATACCATACACACCCATACTCACTACAGCAAATACATATAAAATGCCAATGTTTACGTCCGCGATTTGCAATTCAACGTGGCGACCAAATACATCTACTGCACTACCCCAAGGAATTACAGCACAAGTCATCAAGCTTGCAGTCATTGCTAAGCCTGGTCCTAAAATAAATAACCACTTACTTGCTGCGTTAGGAATAATTTCTTCTTTCATGATCAATTTCAAGCCGTCAGCCAATGGTTGTAATAATCCAAATGGGCCAGCACGGCTTGGACCTGGACGATCTTGTAAAATAGCAGCTACTTTACGTTCTCCAAATGTGGTGTATAAGGCAATACCCAAGCTAGCGAAAACAACAATGGCGATCATTATTAATTTCTCTATGATAAAGCCCCAATCAAGTGCAAGAATTGTCATGCTATAATTATTTGTAGATATGAGTTATAATTAGTTGGTGAATTATGCTTTTTCAATTTTATTTTCAAAAGTATCACCATGAGATGGTCCGTGAATTTGACCTAAATGAATATTTGGTTTATTCACTTCACTTTCATCATGTATATCCATCAACAAGTGTGGCGCCCTTCCTCCATTGACAGCTAAAAATGTTTCAGTTGGTTTTGTAGTACCTACATTACCAGCATAGTGTCCTTGAGAAATAACAGAAGCTCGGCTAATAGCACGTGGCCCTTCAATTACCCAATCACTCGCATCTTTTTTGTCAAAACGACATGTGTTACATATCCATCCTGGTTGACCATCTGGTGTGTCTTCAATTTCTCCCCACTCGTCTTTACGTGCAGTTACTCTATATACTTCATCTCCTCTATTCCACAGCGTAACACGACCGCTACAAGTTGGGCAATCACGATGTGCATCCATTGGTTTTAAGAACCAAACACGATTTTTAAATCGGAATGTTTTATCAGTCAACGCACCTACAGGGCAAACATCAATTACATTACCTATAAATTCATTGTCTAAACTCTTTTCAATATGCGTAGCAATTTCAGCATGATCCCCACGATCAAGAATTCCGTGAACACGCTTATTAGTTAATTGATCGGCAGTGAAAACACAACGGTAACATAATATACAACGCGTCATGTGCAATTGGATATTTTTGCCTAAATCATGTTTTTTGAAAGTTCTTTTTTGGAATTCAAATCTTGTTTTTGATTTACCGTGATCAAAACTTAAATCTTGCAAATGACATTCGCCAGCTTGATCACAAATAGGACAATCTAAAGGATGATTCAATAATAAAAACTCTACTACCCCTGCGCGCGCGTCCACTACTTTTTCACTTGTAATATTTTTCACTTCCATACCATCCATTACTGTAGTACGGCAAGATGCAACCAACTTAGGCATAGGTCGTGGATCTTTTTCAGAACCTTTAGAAACCTCTACCAAACAAGTACGACATTTACCGCCACTTCCTTTCAATTTGCTATAATAACACATTGCAGGAGGTGCCACTTGTCCACCAATTTGACGTGCAGCTTGTAAAATAGTGGTGCCCGCGGGAACCTCTATTGTGATGCCGTCAACTGTTACTTTAAATAATATTTGTTCACTCATAGTTTATCTTTCAATGTTATGCAGGTACATGAATTGGATCTGCATAGTGTTGTAAACCAAAATTGCTTGTTTGTGATAATTCAGGATTTTTTACATGCCATTCAAACTCATCACGGAAATGACGAATTGCTGCAGCAACCGGCCATGAAGCCGCATCACCCAATGGACAAATAGTATTACCCTCAATTTTTCTTTGAATATCCCATAGTAAATCAATATCACTCATCTCTCCCTTTCCTGTTTCGATTTTTTGTAAAATCTTTTCCATCCATCCAGTTCCTTCACGGCATGGAGAACATTGTCCACAACTTTCATGACGATAAAACCTTGCTAAAGTGTAGGTGTTTTTAACAATACATTGATCCTCGTCTAATACAATAAACCCACCAGAACCTAACATGGATCCTGTAGCAAAACCGCCATCACTTAAACTTTCATAGTTCATGTAACGAGGCTCGCCCTTTGCTGTTGTTAACAATAAATTAGCTGGCAAAATAGGCACCGAAGATCCACCTGGAATACAAGCTTTTAATTTTTTACCATCTTTAATACCACCGCAATATTCGTCGCTATAAATAAATTCTTCTACTGTAATAGTCATATCAATTTCATAAACACCTGGATTGTTAATATTTCCACATGCTGAAATTAATTTTGTTCCAGTCGATTTGCCAACTCCAATTTTTGCATATTCATCTCCACCCATATTAATGATTGGAACGATTGCTGCTAATGTTTCTACATTGTTCACAACCGTCGGGCGCATCCATAATCCTTGAATAGCAGGGAATGGCGGCTTAATTCTTGGATTTCCTCTTTTACCTTCCAATGATTCAATTAATGCAGTTTCTTCGCCACATATATAAGCACCACCTCCACGTTGTACGTGAATATTGCAATCAAACCCTGTTCCTAAAATATTTTTGCCCAACCAACCAGCTGCTTTCGCTTCATTTATTGCTTCCTCTAAAATATCTGGAATCCAAGCATACTCACCTCTTATATAAATGTAAGTATCGTTAGAACCTAAAGCAAAGCTTGAAATAATTAAACCTTCAATTAATAAATGAGGTAAAAATTCCATCAAGTAACGATCCTTAAAAGTACCTGGCTCTGATTCATCGGCATTGCAAACCAAGTGACGCGGAACGCCTTCTGGTTTTGCAATAAAACTCCATTTCATACCAGTAGGAAAACCAGCGCCACCTCTTCCTCTTAATCCACTTTTCTTTACCTCTTCCACAATTGCATCCGTGGTCATTTCTTTTAAAGCTTTTTCCACAGCACGGTAACCTCCCTCACGACGATACACCTCGTAAGTTCGTATGCCTGGTACATTTGCTTTGTCTAATAATAATTTTACGCCCATTTTAATATATTTAATTTAGGTCTTTATTAATTGTTAGCAGCTTGTGCTCTATAATCTGCAATAATGCTATCCACTTTTTCTTTTGTCAAATGCTCTTTGTAAATTTTTCCTACCTGCATCATCGGAGCATAGCCACATGCACCTAAGCATTCCACTAATTTCAAAGTAAACAAACCATCTTTTGTTGTTTCACCTGGTTTTATATCCAATGTCTTTTTGATGTAATCAATAATATTATCGGATCCACTAACCATACAAGGACCAGTTTGACAAACTTCAAAAACAAATTTGCCGACAGGCTTTAAATTATACATGCTGTAAAAAGTAGCTACTTCATACACTTCGATGGGTTCAATTTGTAATAAACTAGCGACATAATCTAAGGACTCAGTTGACAACCAGCCGCCAAAGCTTTCTTGTGCCAAATGCAAAGCAGGAAGCAATGCACTTTTTTGTTTTCCTTCCGGATAACGAGCAACCAAGCGTTTAAACTCGGTCATTTGTGTATCATTAAAAATAGTAGCCATATTCTAAACTTTCTTTTTTCAATTTATCAATTTCACGTCGCAATTGCTAGGCATCAAGCTCACCTGCAATCAAATTCAAACTACTCATTGTCACCACCGCATCACTTAACATGCCACCTGTAATTAATTCAGGATAGGCTTGATAATAAATGAAGCAAGGACGACGGAAGTGTAAGCGAAACGGAGTACGTCCACCATCACTTACTAAATAAAATCCAAGCTCCCCATTAGCGCCTTCAATAGGATTGTAAATTTGACCTTTGGGTAAATCAACCTCCCCCATTATAATTTTGAAGTGCCAAATTAAAGCCTCCATATTATTGTACACATCTTCTTTTTTGGGAAGATAATATGCTGGAATATCTGCGTGGAAAATTTCAGCTTCCGTTCCTTTAAATTCCTGCACTTTCTCGTATGCTTGCTTGATGATGGAAATACTTTGCCACATTTCTGCATTACGCACTAAAAAGCGATCGTAATTATCGCCAGTAGAACCTACAGGAACAGTAAAGTCGAAATCCTGATAACTACTATATGGATTTGCTACGCGCACATCATAGTCAACACCAGTTGCGCGTAAATTAGGTCCAGTAAAGCCATAGTTCATCGCGCGCGCAGCACTAATGCCACCGGTGCCTTGCGTACGCTCCATGAAAATGCGGTTACGTGTAAATAAACTTTCAAATTCTTTCAACACTTTTGGATATTCATTTAAGAATTTCTCCAATTTCGTAAATGCAGTATTTGTGAAATTCCTTTCGAAACCGCCAATACGCCCAATATTAGTAGTAAGACGGGAACCGCATACTTCCTCATATATTTCATAAATTAATTCTCTGTATTGCATTACATATAAAAAGCCTGTATATGCACCAGTATCCACACCAACAATTGAATTACAAATTAAGTGATCCGATATACGGGCCAACTCCATAATAATGATACGTAAATAATCAACACGCTTTGGTGTCTCTACCTTCAAAAACTTTTCGCAGGTTAAATGCCAACCCATATTATTTAATGGACTGCTGCAATAATTTAAACGATCTGTAATTGGAGTGATTTGATATAAATTACGACGTTCTGCTAATTTTTCAAATGCACGATGAATGAACCCAACTGATTGCTCAGTTGAAACAACACGCTCTCCATCAATTTCCATAATATTCTGAAACACACCATGCGTTGCAGGGTGCGTAGGACCAAAATTCAAGGTGGTGGTCTTTTTTTCAATTGACCCTTCCGGTAATGTGATATTATGTTGTGCTTCCATATTATATACGTTGCTCGTTTCTTAAATTATTTATTGAAATGTTTATTTGAATTTATTATCCTCTTCCAAACATTTCATCATCCTTGTCAATTCTTGTTTGATCCTCTAATGGAAATTCTTTTCTCATTGGGAAATAATCCATTTCTTCCACGTTCAAAATGCGCTTTAAATTTGGGTGACCTACGAAATTAATTCCAAAGAAATCATAGGTTTCACGCTCCATCCAATTAGCAGCTTCAAATAATTTTGAAGCAGTAAATACATCTGGTTTTGCAACAGGAACTGCAATTGAATAACGCAAACGAATATTTTCAACAAAATTATGCAAATGATATACCACTACTAATTCACTATCAGTATTATCAGGATAATGTACTCCACACAAGTCGCTTAAAAAAGAAAATCCTAATTCATCAAAAAGATATTGCATCACTTTTAAATTAAGTGCTGCCGGCGATTCAAATGAAAGCATACCAGTCTCTGTAGAAAAAGCGGTTACTTGTCCTTCAAATTTTGCCTCTAATTGTGCTTGTATTGTTTCGTTAGTTAAAGCCATTGTATTTGAAATAAATAATTTAAAATATAACTATTGAATACCATAGCTATTTAATAAGTCTTTGTATTGATCACCATTACGACGACGAATACTTTCTTGACCTACTAGTTCTTGAATTTTCATAAAGCCATCAATAATTGCCTCAGGTCTTGGAGGACAACCTGGAACATAAACATCAACTGGTATTACCTGATCAATACCTTGCAATACACTATAAGTATCAAAAATACCACCGCTACATGCACAAGCACCCACTGAAATAACCCAACGTGGCTCGGCCATTTGCAAATATACTTGTCGTAAAACTGGTGCCATTTTTTTTGAAATCGTTCCCATTACCATCAACAAATCACATTGACGAGGTGAGAATCCAACTCGCTCTGAACCAAAACGCGATAAGTCATAATGAGATGCCATCGTTGCCATAAACTCAATACCACAACATGAAGTTGCAAATGGCAAAGGCCATAAAGAATTTTTTCGCGCAAGTCCCACTACAGAACTTAATTGAGTAGCAAAAAAACCTTCGCCACCAATTCCGTCTGGCGCAGGTGCCATTGAAATTGCATCTGCAATTTCAGCTTCTTTTGGATGTATGTTAAATCTTACTGGACGCATAAAAAATGCTTTGAATTTTAATAAATTAATCTTCCCACTTAAGTGCCCCTTTCTTGATGATGTATATAAATCCTACTAAGAAAAATAATACAAACAGAATCACTTCTCCCAAACCACTCCAACCTAAACTTTTAAAATTAACGGCGTATGGATAAAAGAAGATAACCTCTACATCAAACAATACAAATAGAATGGCGATCAAAAAATATTTGATAGCCATTGGTGATCTAGCATCTCCGTGTGTTGAAATACCACTCGTAAATGTGGCTAATTTATCGTCCGTTTTTCGCTTTGGTCCCAATAAACTAGATACTAATATCATGAACGCGACAAACCCACCCGCAAATACCAACTGGAGCACAATTGGCAAGTAATTGGCGGCATTATTTGTTTCGTTTGCAGATAGTAATAATTGCATCAAATTCATACAATTGATTTAGGTGCCGCAAAAATACACAAAGGATAGCACCTAGCACGAAAAACTCCCCATAAATGGGGAGTTTTTTTATTTTTTTTTATCCTTTACTGAGTAACTCAAAGAAAGGTTCAACATTATTGATTTTTAGGTGGCGTATTGCCCGAAGCTGGCTTCTTATCCTTGATTGCCTTTTGTAATTCAGCATTTCGTTGGAAAGACTCTCTATATTTAAGCATATTCGCATCTCCAGGAGCCAATTTCAATATTTCATCACACATTTCTACTGCCTTATCAAATGCCTTTGATTCATTGTAAAACATCAACATTTGGCTATAATTGTCTACCAATTTTTGTTTGTTATTGGTTACATCTTTTAATAAATATTGGCTATATAAGTTCAATGCATCAATATATAAGCCCATTGTGTTGGCTGTATCTAACAAAGCCGCAGCTTTAATATTAAATACATACCCCCTTGGCTTTTCAGGGAATGCAGCAATGTAGCCTTTTGCAGCAGAATCAGCCGCTGGACCATTTTTAGCATTCAAAGCATAACTACCGGCTTTGAAGTAATAAAATTCGTCTTTAACGCCATTTAATTCAGCATATTTTGCAAACCAATTATAAGCTTCATTATACAAACTTGCTTTTTCAAACATTTCATACCCTAATTTATAAAATTTAAGCGCATTTCGCTTGTTCTTTGGATCAGATGCGATGGCTTTTTCTAAAATTGAAGCTACAACTGTTTGATTATCAGGGAATTTAGATAATACTTTTACAGCCAAATCATAATCCTCAGGGAGGATTTTATCAACTGGAGTTGTATTAATAAATGGTTCAATGTATTTTTTTGCTGATATAGAATCTCCTTTACGTGAGTAGTTATATGCTAATAATACAGCAATGCGAGGATAAGTTGCAATTCCAATATTTTTTTCCAATAATTGCGCTTTAGCTAATGAAGCATCATATTGAGCTACTTGGAACAAATAGTCTGCATATAAATAATCGAAAGCTGGATCCTTATCAGCATATTGCAAGAACAAGTCTAAGTTTTTTCTTGCCTTAGTGGTATCAATTTTTGCATAGTAAGTATATAAGGACACATAAACCGGCGCAATTGTAGGGTCAACAGATAGGGCTTTACTATAATTGTCCTCAAAAATGTCTTTATTATTTTGACTTTGATAGATTTTACCAATTCTATAATAAGCGTATGCATTTTTTGAATCGCGATCAATTGCTTTAGTGAATGCACTTACAGCTTCACCTCCATTCTCACCACCTAATTTCAAATAATTAATACCTAAGTTTAAGTATAAGTCAGGTTTAATTGTTGTCTCTTCATAACTAGAAATCAATTCCTTTAATTTGTCAACTGCATAATGGTGATCACCAATACTAATTGGCAATTCAGCATAAACACGGCCTATCGCATTGATGATATCAGCGTTGTTTTTTCCTTTATTTCTGCCTTTTTCAATTTTTGAAGAAGTAATGGCTAACTCTAAATTATTTTTAATTAAAGCAGCATCAGCGCTTTCTAATGATTGAATATGCGCCATACCCACCAACAACCATGCATCATTGCCCTTCGCTTGAAGTGCTTGCTGATATAGGGCCTTAGCCTTTTGTATATATTCTGGAGTAGGGATACCATTATAGTTTTGAGCTAGTAATGCTTGACCATACCAAAAAACAACTTCAGCATCTGCAGGGTTTTTATCCAATGCAGCTTTAAAAAAATCAAGTGCTGATTTATTTTTTTCATAATTCAACAACTTCACACCTTCTGCCAATGGGGATGGAGCCACTTGTGCTTGTAATCCAGTCGCAATAAAGGCAACTCCCATAATCAATAAAGCCAATTTTTTCATCACTTCTGTTTTTTACTTTTTATAATTACTACTTTACAAAAACCCAATGTTTAAGACAAATATGTCCTTAAGACACATTCTCCAAACTTCTCAAAATATTTACTATTTAAGAAGTCTAAAAATATTAATTTTTTTGCAAGAATTCTATTTTAATTTTTCCAAAAAGTTCTACAATGGGTTAGTATTAAGTTAAGCTTTAGTTAACCATCGTATTCCTTTTTTTAAAACTCATCTTAGCTGGAACCAAAAAAGACCTTCTAAATATTAGCTGCCCACGCTCTAAACTCATGAAATTAAGTAGTCCTGAGCCCAAGCCTGGGGCATTTTCTTTCAAAATATAATAAATGGGCAAAGACATAGAATATTCTCCTTTTCCAATGGTAGATTGAGATGGTTGGGCAAATAACCCTTTTTCTGAACACAAAGTGCATTCCAACATAGCCGTTTTAACATATTTCCTAGCAATTTCCTGCTTAGCATCATATCTGTCCCCTATCCAATTCATAGCTACAAAACCTATTGCATTAGGATTGTTTTTAATATATTCAATTACTGCTGCACTTCCGTCGGCCGACATCACATTTTTACCAAATGGCTTATTCTTTGTTAAACTATCCTTTAAAAAACGAACTACCCCCGTTAAATGACTTCCATCCATTACAACCTGCTGCGCATTTTCACCAACAAGTCTTTTACGTAAATCAGATAGCGTAAAAAGGGAATCTTTAGCCGACTGATGCACCAAAATAGCTATAGCATCATATGCCAATATACCAAAAGTGGGTGTAAATCCTAGTTGATTCTTATAGGCAGCTTCTTCGGTCTTATTTAGCCCTCTTGTAATAAATATCATCCTTGTACTATCTGACTCAAAGTCCTTTAAACACTCAATTTCAGACTTATATTCGATAATGATATTTGCATTGGGATAGCTAGACTTAAACACCTTTATCTGCTCATCTAAAATGGGCTTAAAAGTTTCTTCGGCGGATATGTGAATTGTGCCGGCCGAAGTGGTGTCCTGCGAAGATTGCTTCGGGTTACTTGAACACGCAAATAAACTAATTGTAATAAAAAAAGTGCCAATATATTTGAACATACTACTGAGTTTAGGGATGATAGAGGCTCGGCGTCAAATTAAACGAGCTTCTTATTTGTAATTAATAATCTTTTTGAAAGCCTCTATAAAGTCTGAAACCTCCATATAATAAGCACATACAGCCAAAAATGATGCGCCACTCGTTATCCAAATTGATGATTTGATCCAAGTGAAAATATTTAGCCCCAAACATTAATATGCCACATCCTAAAATTAAAGAGGCCATTGTAAAATCATAAATACTTCTAAATACTCGATAGGTTTTTTCAGATCTTTCTCTTCCTTGATTCATTTCAGGCATACGGGCATATTTTGATGGCAAATTAAACAATTATATAGGATGAATTTAAAAATTTATCTTTGCCCCCAAATCGGATAGTATGAGCAAACCTTCCTTACCACAGGGCACAAGAGATTTTAACGCAGCAACCGTTCAAAAGCGTCAATATATATTCCAAACAATTCGTTCGGTGTTTGAAACCTATGGATTTCAGCCATTGGAAACACCCTCAATGGAGAATTTGGATACATTAATGGGTAAATATGGCGAGGAGGGAGACAAATTGATTTTCAAAATTTTGAATAATGGCCTAGATAATCCACAAAAAAGAGCTCAAATAGATGAAGGTTGGGATAAAGTAATTGCAGGAAAAAACAATGCAACCATTACAGAGCGCGCGCTTCGTTACGACTTAACAATTCCTTTTGCAAGATATGTTGCTATGAATCATGGACAGCTTACTTTTCCTTTTAAAAGATATCAGATACAACCTGTATGGAGAGCAGACAGACCTCAAAAAGGAAGATACCGTGAATTTTATCAATGCGATGCGGATGTTGTTGGAAGTGATAGTTTATTAAATGAAGTTGATCTGTTGGCAATTTATGTAACTGCATTTGAAAAATTGAAATTGCCAGTTGAAATAAAAATGAACAATAGAAAAATCTTATTGGGTTTAGCACAGGTTTGTGGCGGAGAAGAAAAATTAATTGACCTGACTATTGCCATTGATAAATTAGACAAGATTGGATGGGAAAAAGTAAAAGAAGAATTAAATAATAAAGGATTTAGTACCCAACAGCAAGAAATAGTTGAAGGCTATTTAAATATTAGCGGAACGAATGATGAAAAAATAAATCAACTAGCTAATTTGTTGGGTGAAAACGAAAATGGAAAAAAAGGAATTGAAGAATTACAATATGTTTTAAGCTATCACCAAAGCACTGGGATGGATAAGTATTTAGTGGCAGACTTTACTTTAGCAAGAGGCTTGAATTATTATACTGGTCTTATTTTTGAAGTTAAAGCAATGGATGCACAAATGGGTAGCATTGGGGGCGGCGGCCGCTACAATGACTTAACAAGTTTATTCGGCGTACCTAATATACCTGGCGTTGGCATTAGCTTTGGCGTGGATCGCATATACGATGTATTAGAAGAAAAAAATCTTTTCCCTACAAGTATTGACCAGGGTACTCAAGTGTTATTTTTTAATTTAGGCGAGGCTGAAGCAAAGGTTGCCTATGCACAAATGATGCAGCTTAGAGACAAAAAAATTGCTTGTGAAATGTACCCTGAAAAGAGCAAATTTGACAAGCAATTTAAATACGCTGAGAAAAAAGGAATTCCTAATATCGTGATTATTGGAGCCGATGAGGTAAGCAATCAAAATTGTAGCATTAAAAATTTAGCCACAGGTCAACAAACAAATGTTGCTTTTAAAGACTTACTTAATTATTCCTTTTAGTCAGCTCAAATAATTTGTAAAGGCAAAAACTAGTGGATCAATTTTTCTGCTAAAATTTCCAATTGGAATTCCTCCTCTTTTGTACCTGCAATTGAAGAAGCCGCTTCTTTTTTACCCACTAATTCCATTCCTTGTACTGCGATGGAAATTGACTCGATACTTTTATCCGCTGTGCGTTTAAAAATAACCAATGCATCATATTGTGCTAAATAAAAAGTGTCCATCCCTTTCTTTTCTAAGGTCGTGGAACCCATTGCAGAATTTATGACTAATGAAGAATCCTCCGCTGTCAAGGTTACTTCAGCAACTGGGCTTCCAGCAGCAAATACATACTTTCCCACATAGTCTTTAAAGGGAGACGATTGGGCATTTACAACAGTAATGAACCCTAAGATTACAACAATTGATAAAACTAATTTTTTCATAATGACATTTTTAAGAAAATGAATTTAATGTGTTTTTTCGACCCCACAAAAAGAATAAATTATAAACAAATTGGATAAAGTATCTTTGCATTATGGAGAAGACTAGACCGAATATAAGACAAGTAGAAGTGTCTGAAATTGAACGCTTTATAGCGAATGTGGGCGAAAGACCATTCAGAGTAAAACAAATTGTGGAATGGTTATGGCAAAAACATGCCCATAGCTTTGACGAAATGACCGACCTAAGTAAGGATTTACGCAAACAATTAGTGGAACATTTTACCTTTCCTGCTTTACAAATTGATACCACACAACAAAGTGAGGATGGAACCTTAAAAACAAGATTTCGCACTTTTGATGATCACATGATTGAAGGCGTATTGATTCCTACTAGTGAAAGAAAAACCGCCTGTGTATCATCACAAATTGGATGTAGCTTAAGTTGTAAGTTTTGTGCAACTGGAACCATGGATCGTAAACGTAATTTAAATTTTGATGAGATATATGACCAAGTAGTTTATATCAACCAGCAAAGTGAAGCTGCACACGAAAAGCATTTAAGCAATATCGTATTTATGGGAATGGGTGAGCCTTTGATGAACTACCATAATGTTTTAAAAGCTATTGAAAAAATTACTTCGCCCGATGGATTAGGAATGAGTCCTCGTCGTATTACTGTTTCCACAGCTGGATTAGTGAAACAAATTAGACAGCTAGGTGATGATGGAGTAAAATTTAAATTAGCCGTATCACTACATGCGCCTAATGACAAAAAGCGTAATGAAGTCATGCCAATCAATGAGAGCAACAATATTAAGTCATTGGTTGAAGCCTTAAATTATTTTTATAAAAAGACAGGTACCGAAATTTCATTTGAATATATCTTGTTTAAAGATTTTAATGATTCCGAAAGAGATGCCGAAGAACTTACTAAAATTTATCGTCAGGTTCCAGCAGACTTAATCAATGTAATTGAATACAACGCAGTGGATCATTTTGGATTTGATAAACCTGATGAAGATGGCTTTGAAAGATTTGTAGAAATTTTGCAAAAAAACAGGGTGAATGTAAGAGTAAGACGAAGTAGAGGTAAAGATATTGATGCAGCTTGTGGGCAATTGGCCAATAAAGGATAGTATCACAAGTAAAAACATAATTAACTAGGTGCATGAAGAATAAAAGATCAGACAACTTTGACAAATTTGCCAACAAGAAAAAGGGCAGTGCTGTTAAAGAAGAATATAGACAAGAAAAGAAAAGAGCAAAAGCAGATTCAAGAGCTGCTGGTGAAGCTGCGCGTCAAAGAAAAAAAGATATTGCTAAAGGTATAGCTGTTGAACCTGTTGGCAACAATAAAAAAGGCGGCTATACTAAAAAAGAATATGTAACTGGTCCGCCAAAATATACCATTCCTTTGAGAGCTAAATCGGCTCCCAAAAAAGCAATTGACGATACCCCTGCAAAATATGGTGAAATTAAAAGAGGTGCAGGCGTAGGTTCCCCTCGTTTAGCAGCATCAAAAAGAACGCCGGCATCCATGGATAAAGCAGATGCGAAACGCACTGCAGGCATTGGAAAAGTAAATGCCAGCGATGATATACCACATGAGCAAATGCCATTGAATAAATATATTGCACACGCAGGCACTTGTGGTAGACGCGAAGCAGCAGAACTAGTTAAAAACGGACATGTAACAGTGAATGGAGACACCGTTTTAGAACCAGGTTATAAAGTGCAATACAAGGACGTTGTAAGATTAAAAGGCAAAGTATTGCAGCTACAAGTAACACCTGTTTATATTTTATTAAACAAACCAAAGGATTACATCTGTACTGCAAATGATCCTGAAGGTAGAAAAACTGTTTTGGACATTATCAAAAATGCAACAACACAAAGAATGTTCCCAGTTGGCCGTTTAGACAGAAACACAACCGGGGTTTTGATATTAACCAACGACGGCGACCTAGCACAAAAATTAACGCATCCTTCCTACGAGATTAAAAAAATATACGAAGTAACGCTAGACAAGCCTGTTACCAAAGCAGATATGGAAGCTATTGCAGCGGGTGTAACTTTAGAAGATGGTTTTATTGCTGCAGATGCAGTAAGTTATGTGGGTAAAGAGCGCGATGTAATTGGAATTGAAATTCATAGCGGAAGAAACAGAATTGTAAGAAGAATATTTGAGCACTTAGGATACGATGTGAGACATTTAGATAGAGTGATGTTCGCGAACTTAACTAAGAAAAATGTTGATAGAGGTAAGTGGAGATTCTTAAGTGAAAAAGAAGTACGCTTACTTAAATTCTTAAATAAATCATTTACAAGAAAGGCCTCTAAATAATTAGTGGCGGCTCTCTTAATTAATTATTAAGATGTTAGATATCATATTTGAAGACGATGACATGGTTGTGATCAATAAGCCTGCTGGTTTATTTAGTATCCCTGATCGATTTGGAAAAGAGGCTTCCGTAAAATCCTTATTACAAGAAAAATACGGTGTTATTTTTACAGTGCATCGACTAGACCAACAAACTAGCGGCTTGATTATTTTTGCAAAAAACGCCGAAGCGCACAAATTATTGAGCGAATTATTTGAGGGAAGAAGTATTATAAAAAAATATTTTGGATTGGTGAATGGACGTCCACAACAATCCGGAGTAATCGAAGAAAATATGATGGAACACCCTATTAGAAAGGGGTACATGATGATTCATGCAAAAGGGAAGGAATCTAAAACCACCTACGATGTAGTAAAATATTTCAAACAATATGCATGGGTAAGCTTTCAAATTCATACAGGGCGTACACATCAAATTAGAGTACACGCAAAACATATTGGACATCCTATTGTTTCAGATGACTTATATGGGGATGGTGAAAAGTTAAAATTATCAAGCATAAAAAAGAAAAATTTTAAGCTTGCAAAAGTAGAAGAGGAAGAGCGTCCACTCATGGGAAGACAAGCATTACACGCAGCGAGTGTTCAATTTGAGTACAAAGGAAAGGAGCTCCTTTTGGAAGCCCCTTTGCCTAAAGATTTAACTGCCACATTAAAGCAGTTGGAAAAATGGAATGCTTAAATTTTCAAAATGTTAATTACTTATTACAATTATCATTTTGATTTGTAAATAACACCATCCTTCATTACAAAGTTCACTTTACCCATTGCCTCGATATTTTTTATTGGATCACCATCTACCGCAATAATATCAGCTAATTTATTTTTCTCAATGCTACCTAATATTGCTTGCGTACCCATTAGGTCAGCTGCATTCCATGTAGCTGCTTGAATTGCTTCAATAGCAGGCATTCCAGCTTCAGTCATATACACAAACTCTTTCCAATTTTTACCATGCGCATACACACCAGCATCTGTACCAAATGCAATTTTTACACCAGCCTTGTAGGCTTTTGAAAATGTATTTTGAATTTTAGGCCCAATTTCTGCAGCTTTTTTTGCAACCATTGGCGGATAGTATCCAGGAATTTTTGAAGAGTCGGCAGCAGATTTTCCTGCTATAATTGTTGGCACTAAATAGGTACCATACTCTTTCATTAATGGGAAAATAGACTCATCCATCATGGTACCATGTTCAATAGAACTAACACCACCTATTACAGCTCTTCTCATTGCTTCTACTCCATGACAATGCGCAGCCACTTTAAATCCATAATCTTTTGCTGCAGCCACAATTGCTTTTACTTCTTCCAGAGTAAATTGTGGATTCTCTCCACTTGCAGCCATACTTAATACCCCACCACTAGCCGTAATTTTAATTACATCACTTCCATCTTTATATCTTTGTCTAACTGCTTTATAAGCATCTTCGGGGCCATTAATTACGCCTTCTTTTGGACCAGGATCCCCCATTAAATCTTTTCTATAATTATTGGTAGGATCGGCATGACCACCTGTGGTAGCAATTGATTTTCCTGCAGTATAAATTCGCGGACCAATTATTTGCCCTTTTTGAACTGCTTTTCGCATAGCAATATTAACACCCGAACCACCTAAATCACGCACTGAGGTAAATCCACTCATCAAACTAATTTGTGCAAATTTCAAACCTGTATATGCAACATCAGCCTCATTTTGCGTAAAACCTTCTAAATATCTATTAGGACTAGTTTCTTGTTCTAAGTGTACATGCATATCCATTAAACCTGGCATCACGGTACTTGATTTCAAATCGATTGTTTTATCATTGACACCTGCTTTTGCATAGCCATCTATAATTTCAACGATTTTGTTGCCCTCAACAACAACAGTTTTTTCTTTTAACACTTGTAATTGTTTAACATCAATTAATTGACCACAATGCAAGTATGTTTTTTGTGCAATGACACTTGTAATACTTAATCCCAGTATTAGGGTAAATAATAAACGACGCATATTTAATTGTTTAAAAGTTTAGCATTTCAGCATTTAAATATACAAAAATCCCCTCCAAAATGGAAGGGATTAATTTGTCAGGCCCTGACTCGAATCTTCAGTGACACACTGTATTCAGAATCGTCCAGTGCCTATATTTTGCAATGGTACACTTTCAATGATGAAATCCAATTATTTATTGGGCTGTGGCGTATAACGTAAATAAGGCTTTACAATATTTACACCTTTTGGAAACTTTACTAAAGCATCTTCAGTTTTAACTGCTGGTACTACAATCACGTCCTCGCCTTCTACCCAATTTGCTGGAGTAGCAACACTGTAATTTGCCGTTAATTGCAAGGAATCAATGACTCTTAATACTTCCACAAAGTTTCTACCTGTTGATGCAGGATACGTAATAATTAATTTTACTTTTTTGTCTGGCCCAATTATAAATAAAGAACGCACAGTGAAAGTTTCAGAAGCATTTGGATGGATCATATCATATGCATTTGCAACTGCACGATCCTCATCTGCTATAATTGGAAATCCAACATGCACATGCTGCGTTTCATCAATATCCTTGATCCAACTTTTATGGCTCTCCACTCCATCCACACTTAATGCTAATACTTTTACATTGCGTTTTGCGAACTCTTCTTGTAAAGCGGCAGTTCGTCCTAATTCGGTTGTACAAACAGGTGTAAAATCGGCAGGGTGAGAAAATAAAATGCCCCAGCTATCCCCTAAATATTCATAAAAACTAATATCACCAATACTTGTCTTTGCTTTAAAGTCGGGAGCAATATCCCCTAGTCTTAAACTCATAATTTATTTAATTTAAATATTATTAATGGATCGATTTAAAATTGAGATTACAAAGATACATATTTCCTACTATTTTAGTAGACTTTTGTTTTATAATTTTAAAATTCTTCTAAAACTAATGATAGCAAAACTTTTAGACTATTTGAATTAAGATATAAGGAGAAATTACTCCGCGTTTTCGGTATATAAATCTAATAAACCATCAGGAAGTTCCACTTGAACAATTTTCTTAGCATGATTCACCCCTTTCAAACTTTCCTCATGCAAAGGAATATATGCTTCTTGCTCATTATATAAAATAGTCACCATTAATTGATGTGGTTGCTCAATCACTTCTTGAATCACTCCAATATTTTTACCTGCTTCCTGTACCATGTACCCAAGTAAAGCAAGAGGCGAATTTTTTTCAACTAATTTTTGAAAATCGGCCTGCGGCAACCAAACCTTTTTAGATGTTAAAAAGTTTGCAGCTTCCCTTGTTTTAATTCCCTCAATTTGTAAATGCGTGATGGTATCCGTTTTGGCGGTAGCTGACTCAATAAAATAAGGGATAAAGCTGCCTGTTTTTTGTTCAACAAACAAGGCATCAATCCCTTTAAAGTGAATTGGTTTGCCCAATGCATGTTCTAATATTACACTTCCTGCAACACCATGTGGTGCAACTAACTTACCAATATGTATGTATTCACTCATGCGCAAATTTAAATCAAATAATAGGAATTAAACATCATAAAAAACCCCGGCGTCCAAATGGTGCCAGGGTTTTTATTAGCTATTTTAAATAGTATTAAACTATTCAGCAGCTGGAGTTTCGTCAGCAGCAGCTTCAGCAGCTGGCGCTTCAGGAGCTTCCTCAGCAGGAGCAACTTCAGCAACTGGCTCAGCAACTTTCTTAACAACAGGTACGTACACTTTTTTAGCAGCTTGTGCTTTTTTGTGCGCATCGTTTTTAGAAGCTACTTGTGATTCATGCTCAGCATACCAAGTTTGGAACTTAGCCATTGCAGTTGCATCATCAAATAAGCCTAATTTAACACCACGCAATAAGTGTTTCAAATAAAGAACACCTTTGAATGATAAAATTCTGTGAACGGTGTCAGTAGGTTGAGCACCTTTGTTTAACCACTCTAACGCTTTTTGACGATCTAATTCGATTGTCGCAGGAACTGTTAAAGGATTGTAAGTACCAATTTTTTGGATGAATTTACCATCTCTTGGTGCGCGTCCGTCGGCCACTACTATAAAGTAGAA
>CANCEU010000008.1 GCA_947375185.1 Chitinophagaceae bacterium | reverse complement strand
AAATCACTCACATATCTAATCCCTCTTAAAATAAATTTAGCACCTATAGCCTGACAGTATTTAATAGTTAATCCATCATAGATGGCTGCTTCTACTTTAGGTTCATCCTTGTATATTTCTTCAAACCAAAGTCGTCTTTGATCTGCACTAAACATTGGATTTTTTGCTGCATTCATGCCAATTCCTACAATCACTTTATCAAATAATGGAAGTGATCTATTTATGATATCTATATGTCCAAGTGTTACTGGATCAAAAGTGCCGGGGAATAAACATATTCTTTGCATACGCTAAAAGTAGGTAATTTGTTAAAACAAACAAGTATTAGGCAGGATTTGATCTTCCTGTTAAAAGGTATAAGCAAGCCATTCTAACAGCAACACCATTCTCAACTTGATCTAAAATGATAGAATGTTTGCTATCTGCAACATCACTATCCATTTCGACCCCCCTATTTATTGGGCCAGGATGCATTATTACAATTTCTTTATTAAGCTTTAGAAGGCGATCCATCGTTATCCCATAAGCTAAGTTATATTCTCTTAATGAAGAAAATAAAGGCTGATTTTGACGCTCTAATTGAATTCTAAGCACATTAGCAACATCACACCAAGCCAATGCTTTGTCAAGATTGTATTCGACCTTAATATCCATTGCTTCTTGTAAATATTTAGGAATCAAAGTGGGTGGTCCAGAAACCATTACTTCAGCACCCATTTTTTTAAGAAGATAGATATTACTCAAAGCAACTCTGCTATGCATGATATCTCCTAAAATGGCCACTTTTAAACCTTTAAGAGAACCAAATTTTTCAAGCATCGAGAATGCGTCTAATAAGGCTTGAGTTGGATGTTCGTTAATACCATCACCCGCATTTATAATAGCTGCATCAATATGTTTAGCTAAAAAGTGGGGAGCTCCTGAAGCGCTATGCCTCATAACCACCATATCCACCTTCATACTTAATATGTTGTTTACAGTATCTAGTAAAGTTTCGCCTTTGGCAGCTGATGAACTTGAAACCGTAAAATTGACTACATCTGCTGATAAGCGTCTTTCCGCTAATTCAAATGAAATTCTAGTTCTTGTTGAATTTTCATAAAAAAGGTTAACGATATTAACATCCCTTAAACTGGGAACCTTTTTTACGGGTCTTTGTAAAACCTCTTTAAATTGACCTGCAGTAGATAAAATAAGTTGAATATCCTCAGTATTGAGGTCTTTAATACCAAGAAGATGTTTGGTAGATAGTGCCATTAAAAAACGAAATTAATATAATTTATTCAACAATCAAAATTACGTCGTCTACCCCATCATTTTCCTTCCAACGAACTTTGACTTTACAAGGTGTCATGGTGTCCATTTCTTTTCCTGAAAAATCGGGCTGAATTGGTAGTTCCCTACTCGGCTTTCTATCTACTAATACACATAAAGCAACTTTTGATGGACGGCCAAATGATAATAAAGCATCTAAAGCTGCTCTGATGGTTCTTCCCGTAAATAATACATCGTCAATTAGAATCACTGTTTTGCCCTCAATACTAAAAGGTAAGTCAGTTTGGGTAGCTACATGTAGTTCCCTTCTAATATCATCACGATAAAATGTAATATCTAATTTACCATATATAACCTGCTCAGCTGGAAGTTCCTGATGCAAGGCTGCAACGATACGATCACTTAAAAATACCCCTCTTGGTTGCAAGCCGACAATAACGGCATTATTTAACCCAGGATAGGTCTCTAAAATTTGATGGGCAAGCCTTTTTACGATACTTGGAAGCTGTTGCTCACTTATTAGGGTCATTCCTTAAAATTTGAATAAAAATACAGCTTTTTCTTATGTATTTTGCACCCATGGTAAGGCTCCAACAACTTTCTTTAATTCAATTTAGGAACTACATACAAAAGCAATTTGTATTTACAGATAGAATTGTAGGTATTGTTGGGCCAAATGGCACAGGTAAAACGAATGTTTTAGACGCCATTTATTATTTGTCATTTACTAAAAGTTACTTTAATAGACCAGATGCCCAAAATGTGCATCACGCCCACCAAGGGATGAGGGTGGAAGGTAAATATGAAATAGATGGGGATATTACTCCAATCACCTGTATACTCCGTGAAAATTTAAAAAAAGAATTTTATTACGATCAAGAAGCTTACACAAAATTATCACAACATATTGGCAAAATTCCATGTGTAATGATTGCACCAGATGATGTGCAAATTATTACAGGTGCTAGTGAAGAACGAAGAAAATTGATGGATAGTCTTTTGTCACAAATGCATCCTGACTATTTAAAACATTTGATTGTTTATAATAAGGTTTTAGTGCAAAGAAATAGTTTATTGAAGCAAGCAAATGAGACAGGCATTTTAGACCCACTATTATTAGAAACTATAAATGAGCAATTGGTAATTAATGGGGACATTATTTTTAAATATCGAACGGAACTAATTGAAAGTTATTTGCCTGCTATATTAAATTTATATGAAAATATTGCTGGTCAAAAAGATCAAATTCATATTCAATATCAATCACAATTACAACAAGATTCTTTTTCAATATTATTAGTTAACTCAATAGCTAAGGACAAAATATTACAAAGAACTAATGTAGGTATACATAAAGACGATTTGATAATAACAATTCAAGGCCAAGTATTTAAGCAAGAAGCTTCACAAGGTCAAAGGAAAAGTTTATTATTTGCAATAAGATTAGCAGAGTGGGAATTAATAAAAGTAAACAAAGGGTTTACACCAATCCTTTTAATGGATGATATATTTGAAAAACTAGATGAACAAAGAATGATACAACTTCTTTCCTGGGTAAGCAATTCAACTGATGGCCAAGTATTTATAACAGATACGCACAAGGAAAGAGTTGGTGTGTTGCTAGGCAAGCATTTAGATAGTTATCAATTAGTGGAAATTGGAAATTAAAAAACATTAAATTGCAACCCTATGGCATTATTTAAAATTGGCGATGCTTTGAAACAATTTGTTCAAAGTAGTAAAATAAAAAATGGAATTAGAGCTGCTCAAATCGAAGAAGTTTGGTCTGAAATAATGGGCACAACCATTGCAAAGTATACCAACAAGATTTACATATTCGATAAGAAATTATTTATCGAAACAAATATTGGTCCTTTAAAAAATGAATTGGGCTTTCAGAAAATACAAATTATAGAAAGGGTAAATGAAAAGATGGGTGAAAATATGATTAATGAGGTGATTATAAAATAGTTCCGCAATTAATTATTAATTATAACTCATACATATTGTCAGTCCCAGGAGCAGATGGTTCGTCTTTAGCTATGACCTCCCTCATTAAATCATTCATTGTTAATATCCCCTGAAATTGCATCTCATCAAATATGGGCAAGTATCTGGTTTTATATACATTCATTAAAACCATACATCTTTGCAAATCTTCATTGTACCCAATTACTGGATAATCAGAAGACATGATATCTTTGACCGTTGTAGATTCAGAATGACGCCCTTGTAGTTTAATTTTATGTGTGTAATCTCTTTCAGACATAATCCCTAGGTATTTAGTATCCTGCATAACTACTACATAACTTAGATTCTCGGATTTCATTATATTTAATGCTTCAACCACTTTGGTGTCTGGAGTTACTACATTAAATACTGGCCCTTTTTTTTGTAGAATTTCTTTAATCTTAGACATAACAATTTGTTTTAGGTTGTTACCTAAGTTACAAAATTATCAATGAATTAAAATTCTATTTTTTTAAGAAGTCCAAATAGGATTGCTTCTGCATAATAGTTGAACCATTCATCACCACTACAGATGGCCAAACTCTTGCAGCTGTTTTAATCATGGTAATATCCCCTAATAGAATGTTTTCTTTAGGGAATTGATTTAATGCATTTGATTTATCTGCAGTTACGATATATACAAGTTTGTATTTTTTATGTAATTCTGATAATAATAAATCCCAAGAAATGGAAGAATTAATGTTACCCGCAAACACCAAAACATAAGGTGTATTTGTAGTGAACAATGCCATACTTGTATCGCTATTTGTATACACTGAATTTAGACTAAAGTCGTCAATTGCCGCCTTGAAACCATTTCCTTTTTGAACAACCACTTCTTTCCTACTTTTAAAATTATAAGTAGCGTCAAAATTGTCAGGAAAATGATTCGCGTCAAACAAATAAGATTTTCCGTTTTTTTCGAATTCCATTTGAATTGAAATACTATCAGGGACTGCACCTGCAGGCAATTTCATTTTTTCAACTATATCATTACCTATTTTATATGGTAAGCAATCAATAATTGGCAAGTGTGCTAATACATATTGTTGTCCAAAACCAACTCCTGCAATTGAAATCAACAAAACGAATACACCTAAGGCTTTATGTATTTTAGTTTTAACTTTTTGCTGATTAATTAATAGAATAACAATTGAAACAAATAAAATAATATCTTTTATGAAGGACATCTTAGGGGTCAAAGGGATACAATCTCCAAAACAACCACAAGTTTTAATTTTACCTGAAAATAATGCGTACCCAGTTAGGAATGTGAAAAAGACAATTAATCCCAGCAACAGCCACAATGTTTGCTTGTATGGAAATTTGATAATTAAAGCAATACCAGTAACAATTTCTAAAACATTCATAAAAATTGCAAAACCAAGTGTATAGTCTGATAAAAAAGACATACCCCATACATCAAAAAACTCTTGCATTTTATAACTTAACCCCAAAGGATCATTGGCTTTTATTAATCCAGAAAAAATAAATAACAAGCCAACACTCCAACGCAATATTTTTAAAAATGATTGCATATAATTGATGTTTTTAAAAAAAATTAGTGTTTACCCTCATCAATTAGAATGAGTGCAAATGCCGCGTAATTTAAAATATCAACAAAGTTAGCATCAATTCCTTCGCTGATTAAAGTTTTTCCATCATTGTTTAAGATTTGACGAATACGCAATAATTTAACTAATATTAAATCTGCAAAACTTTCTTGACTCATATCTCTCCACGCTTCACCGTAGTCATGATTTTTATCCAACATAGTGGACTTTGCAAAATCAACATATTTATGATATAAATGTTGCACTTCGTCAACAGGAAGATCTTCTACTTTTGGATCATTTAATTGTAATTGAATCAATCCAATTACAGCATAATTTATTATGCCTTTAAATTCATCTTTAATATCATCCCCTACTTTTTGAGTACCTAAATCTTGTATAGTTCTAATTCTTAATGCTTTAATAAAAATTTGATCTACTACGGATATTATGCGCAAAACTCTCCAAGCAGTTCCGTAATCTTTCGTTTTTTTAATAAAAATATCACTACAAGAGGCTATTGCCTGATCAAATTGTGAAGAAGTTTGGCTCATGAAAAAAGTACAAATTTCGTGGTTAGTTAATAACTTTGAACAGTTGCAAGATACTGCATAACGTACTTAAAATAAAACTATGTTCAAAATTGTTACTAAAGGCCAAATATGGGAATTTCAGTCCCCGCAAATAATGGCAATAATGAACGCTACCGATGATTCTTTTTATGAAGCTAGTAGGGTAAATAATGTCCTTTGGGCCATTGATAAAGCAAGGGAATTCATTCAGGAAGGAGCCAGTATTATAGATATTGGTGGCCAAAGTACAAGACCAGGAGCTAGTTTACATACTCCACAACAAGAATTAACCAATGTATTACCAATTATCGAAGCAATACATGCAAGCTTTCCCAAGACGCTAATTTCAATTGACACTTATCATAGTAAAGTTGCCGAAGCAGCTTTAAAGGCAGGGGCTCAAATTGTAAATGATATTAGTTGCGGAAATTTTGATGAAAATATGTTGAAGGTAGTCGCTGATTATCAAGCTGCATATGTTGGCATGCATATTACTGGTGATCAAAATTCAATGCATATTATCCCTGAAAGAACAGCTATAATACAAGATTTAGTTAGCTATTTTATTCATAAAAAAATGACACTTGCCGACAAAGGGATAACAAATTGGATAATAGATCCTGGATTTGGATTTGGCAAAAGTGTTGTGGACAATTTCACAATTGTAAAAGAACTCAAAAAACTTGAATTAATCGAACTACCTATATTACTTGGCGTGTCACGAAAATCTTCAATTTATAAAACTTTAAATATCACTGCTGCGGAAGCCTTAAATGGATCGACTGTATTACACACAGTTGGTATATTAAATGGAGCTTCTATATTAAGAGTGCATGATGTTAAAGAGGCTAAACAAGTAATTGAATTATCTCCATATCTAATTTAATTGAATACTAAATTTTAAAAAAACTCCCCGACAATTTAATGTCGAGGAGTAATGAAAAGTTTGTGTAAGTCAATTTATACAATACTATTGACGAGCATGTGGATTTCCACCATATTGACCACCATTCATTAAGTTTGGCATTGGAGCAACTGGTTTTTTATTATTCACATCTTTTATTTCAATATCAAAAGCTAAATTTTCGTAAGCTTTAATTGGTCCATTTGCTTGAGGTCCATATGCTAACATTGCAGGAACATAAATAGACCCTTTTCCACCTTTTGTGAAATATGGAAGTCCAATTTCCCAGCCAGGAATAACGGTACCTGTACCCAAATTTACTTCATAAGGTTTAGATGCAGTATCTCTTGATTTTATATTTGTATCAAAAACTTCACCTTTTAAAGTATAGCCTTTGTAAAATACACTTACTTCTTTTGAAGAATCAATTTTAGCATTTACATCCCCAGCTTCTTTAATTACAACAAACACACCTTCTGGAGTTTTAGTTGCTTTAATTTTATTTTTAGCTAAATAATCTTCAATGGCTTTGATTTCTCTGTTCGTTTCCTCTTTTTGTTCTTTTTTATAATCATCAGCAACTTGAGTTTCTTGATTAAATACATTTAAGACTTCAACTTTTCCAACAATTATATCTCCAGCTTTGAAAATATTATTTAATTGAATAGCATTTAATTTAACTAAAGTATCTAAACTTAAATTAAACTCAATTTTATCACCTTTTCTAGCTTTCATAAGTACTTCTAAAAATTCATATTTAGAACTGCTTAATTTACTAGTATCGATTGGTAAATATGCTGGGATATGACCAACATTAGATTGCAATAATGAATCTTTTGATTTTAGTCTGTACTCAATATTTAATTTTACAAATTGACCTTGAGCTAATGGTTTTTCATTACCACTCCCGCGAGTGATTTTGTAAAGCATACCTGATGGCGCTTTTTCGAATTGATTACAGCTTGCAAACAATACAATAGCAGCGACGAACTTTAATGTAGATTTTATCATTTTTTGTTTATTGTGTTAATTGTGTTTTATATTCTTGGATAATATTTTTAAAATCATCAGCAGTTTCATCTACCGATTTTGATGAACGGCCGCCTGCAGCATTTGCATGTCCACCACCTTCAAAATGAGTTCTTGCAAAGATATTGACATCAAAGGAACCTTTACTCCTAAAGCTCCATTTTCTTTCTTCTTCCCTATCAATTACAATTGCCGCAAATCGTATTCCTCTAATTGATAACAAATAGTTAACTAATCCCTCGGTGTCACCCGTTTTAAGATCAAAACGGTAGATGTCTGTTTTGGGAATAGACATCATTGCAGCATTTAATTCTGGAAAAACTTGCATTCTATTTAAGAAAGCGTTGCCCATAAATTTCAACCTAGCTTCGCTACCTTGGTCATAAATGTTTTCATGAATTTTAGAATGCTGCAAACCAAGTTCTTTAAGATGTGCTACAATTTTATGCACTGATGCTGTTGTTGAAGGAAATCTAAAGGAACCAGTATCAGTCATTAATCCAGTATAAAGACAAGTGGCAATATCTAAATTAATCAAATTGCTGTGGCCTGATTGTACAATGAAATCATAAATCATTTCACAAGTGGAACTCATTTTGACGTCGCTAATTCCGTAATGGAAATTAGGTGTGTCAGGTTGTTGATGATGATCAATTAATATTTTAAGTGCATTCGAAGCTGCTATAACGGGTTCTAAATTTTTAGTTCTGTGTAGAATATTAAAATCCAAACAAAATATATAATCAGCGTCATTTACCAATTGTGTAGACAATTCCCTATTTGCTTCAAAATCAATTACTTCTTCTACTCCTGGCATCCAATCTAAAAATTGAGCCCAATTGGTTGGAGAAATTACGGTAACATTATGACCTAAGGACTTCAAAAAATGATAAAGGGACAAAGTTGAACCCATTGCATCACCATCAGGTTTTTGGTGACAGGTAATAACAGCCTTAAAAGGCTTATTTAAAAAAGGAAAAAAGGTTTCAATTGGTTGCATAAGGGCACAAATTTAGTGCAAAACCAATGTTTTTGTGTAATTTTGCGCCCACAATTAGAAACATTATAATAAAAAACACATGAGCAACAGAACATTTACGATGATTAAGCCCGATGCAACAACAAAAGGCTATACTGGAGCAATTTTAGACCAAATTATTCAGGCTGGATTTGCAGTGAAAGCGATGAAATGGATTCATTTAACGCCTGCTCAGGCTGGTCAATTTTATGAAGTACATAAAGAAAGACCTTTTTATGGTGAATTAGTAGAATTTATGAGTAGTGCCCCTATCGTTGCTGCTATCTTAGAAAAAGAGAATGCAGTCGCAGATTTCAGAACCTTAATTGGTGCAACCAATTTTAAAGATGCAGCTGAAGGAACTATTCGCAAAAAATACGCTAGTTCAATTGGTGAAAATGCAGTGCATGGAAGTGATAGTGATGAAAATGCAGCTATTGAAGGAAATTTCTTCTTTAGCAATTTTGAAAGATTTTAATTAATAACCTTCAATGGAAGCACAGGAAAAATAAATTTTAGGACTCCTTTACGGGGTGCTAAAAAAAATCATAAGACGAAAAAATAAATAGCCCTTAAATTTCATTAAGGGCTATTTATTTGCACTACTTTTTGGGTTTACGCTTTTTGGGTTTGCCATATTTTTTTGTCATGGCGTCTTTGTGATTCTTACGAACATTTACTTTTTGGTTCTTTAAAGACTTTTCGTGAAAAGCAGGACCAGATTCTTCTTTTTTAGGAACCTTGATTTGAATGATTTTCATTCGAACCTTTGGCTTCTCATCTTCCGTTAATACATCTGATATGACTAAATTTTCAGGCAAAGTGTTAATAGGAATTGGCTGCTTCATTAAAGACTCGATGGCGGCTCTTTCTTTAGCTTCTTTAGGGGTAATGAAAGTTATTGCAATTCCTTTTTTGTCAGCTCTACCTGTTCGACCAATTCTATGAATATAATTTTCAGGAACATCGGGTGTATCAAAATTAATGACGTGGGTAACTTCAGCAACATCAATACCACGAGCCATTACATCGGTTGAGATGATGTATTTAAACACGCCTGCTTTAAATTGATTCACCGTATTAAAACGATAATTCTGTTCTTTATTAGAGTGAATGACACCAACAATTTCAGGAAACTTTTCAATTAATTGATCATATAATTGATCTGCTAAACTTTTAGTGGCAGCAAATATTAAAACCTTGGTCATTGTGTTGTCTGAAGACAACAACAATTCTAATAAATTAACTTTAGTATTAAAATTAGGAACTTCGTATCCAATTTGAATAATGTTTTCCAATGGTGTTCCTGTTGGTGCTGCTTCTACCCTTTCAGGTGCAGTAAAATAATCATGCATTAGTTTCTCTACTTCATCAGTAATAGTAGCAGAGAACAATAAATTTTGACGTTTTTGAGGAAGTAATTCTAAAATATTGGTGATTTGTTTTCTAAAACCCAAATTCAACATTTCATCCATTTCATCAATTACCAATTTCTTAATGGTTTTTGTTTTTATAGAACCATTCATAATCAAATCAAATAATCTACCTGGAGTTGCAACAATAAAATCAGCACCATTTTCTACTTCAATAGCTTGCGTATTTATATTAACACCTCCAAAAACCCCAACTGTAGTTAGATTCATATATTTTGTCAACTTCTTCGTGGCCTCAACTACTTGCACAACTAATTCACGTGTTGGAACTAATATTAAAACTTGTGGCGCTTTGTTTTTATCAAATTTCCACTGTCTCAAACAAGGTAATAAATAGGCAAAAGTTTTACCAGTACCTGTTTGCGCAATCCCACAAACATCCCTTCCTGACATAACTATTGGAAAAACCCTATGTTGTATAGTTGTAGGCTTTGTATATTTTAAATCCGCTAAAGCGTTAACCAAAGAGGAGTTTAAGTTTAAATCTGTAAAATTCATGGTGACAAAGGTAAACTATTATTGATTAACACTATTTCATAAAAAAAGGTGATCATTAGACCACCTTTTTGTTAGTTATATTCAGCTATTGTTATTTTAAATCAAATCGATCCAAATTCATCACTTTATTCCATGCAGTAACAAAGTCATGTACAAATTTTGATTTAGCATCTTCACAAGCATATACTTCGGCAAGAGCTCTTAATTCAGAGTTGGACCCAAATATTAAATCAACGCGTGTTCCAGTCCATTTTACTTTTCCAGTTGCGCGATCACTACCTTCGAATAATTGTTGTGATGCTGAACTTGCTTTCCATGTGGTGCTAAAGTCAATTAAATTCACAAAAAAATCATTAGTTAAAACACCTGGTTTATCTGTAAATACACCATGTGCTGAACCATCAAAATTGGTATTCAAAACACGCAAACCTCCAACTAATACCGTTAATTCAGGAGCCGTTAATGTTAATAATTGAGCTTTGTCAATTAGCATTTCTTCAGTTGAAACAATGCTGTGATTTTTTACATAATTACGGAATCCATCTGCAAAAGGTTCTAACACACTAAATGATGCAATGTCAGTTTGAGCTTCACTTGCATCGGTACGACCAGGGGTAAATGGAACAATAACATTTTGTCCGCCATCTTTCGCTGCTTTCTCAATTGCTGCAACACCTGCTAACACTATTAAATCGGCTAATGATACTTGCTTAGTTGAAGTTGCGGCATTAAACTCTTTTTGAATTGCCTCTAAAGCATCTAATACTTTTGAAAGTTGTGTTGGATTATTTACGGTCCAAAATTTTTGTGGTGCTAAACGAATTCTTGCACCATTTGCACCACCACGCTTATCTGATCCACGGAAAGTAGACGCAGAAGCCCAAGCAGTTGAAACTAATTCTGAAACTGTTAATCCTGTTGTTAAAATTTTATTTTTTAGGGTAGTGATATCAGCAGCATCAATTATTTGATGTGTAACTGCTGGTATTGGATCCTGCCATACTAATTCTTCGGCAGGTACTTCCGAGCCAACATAACGTGCAACAGGTCCCATATCACGATGTGTTAATTTAAACCATGCTCTTGCAAAAGCATCAGCAAATTGATCTGGGTTTTCGTAAAAACGCTTAGATATCGGTCCATAAGCTGGGTCAAATCTTAAAGCTAAGTCAGTAGTAAGCATTGTTGGAGCATGAGTGATTGTTGCATCATGCGCATCAGGAACTGTACCAGCACCTGCCCCAGCCTTAGGTTTCCACTGATGTGCACCTGCTGGACTTTTTGTTAGTTCCCATTCAAATCCAAATAAATTTTCAAAGTAATTATTACTCCATTTAGTTGGTGTGGTTGTCCAAGCACCTTCCAAACCCGATGTGATTGTATTTACCCCACTACCCGTATTTAAAGTATTTTTCCATCCTAAACCTTGTTCTTCAATTGATGCGGCAGCTGGTTCTTTGCCAACATATTTACTAGGATCTGCTGCACCATGTGTTTTTCCAAAAGTATGACCGCCAGCAATTAAAGCAACTGTTTCTTCGTCGTTCATTGCCATGCGGGCAAAAGTTTCACGAATGTCTCTTGCAGATGCTATAGGATCAGGATTACCATTAGGGCCTTCTGGATTAACATAAATTAATCCCATTTGAACAGCTGCTAAAGGATTTTCTAAATCACGATCTCCACTGTATCTTTTATCTCCTAACCACTCACGCTCATTTCCCCAATACACGTCTTCCTGTGGTTCCCAAACATCTTCACGACCACCACCAAAACCAAATGTTTTGAACCCCATTGATTCTAAAGCACAGTTTCCAGCTAATATCATTAAATCAGCCCAAGATAATTTTTGACCATATTTCTTTTTGATAGGCCATAACAACAATCTAGCTTTATCCAAATTGGTATTATCAGGCCAGCTATTTAAAGGAGCAAAACGTTGCATTCCAGCACCAGCACCACCTCGACCATCGGTTGTACGATAAGTACCTGCACTATGCCATGCCATACGAATAAAAAATGGTCCATAATGACCGTAATCAGCTGGCCACCATTCCTGTGAATTGGTCATTAAATCAAAAATGTCTTGTTTAACAGTTTTTAAATCAAGGGAGGCGAATTCTTTTTTATAATCAAAAGAAGCATCCATTGGATTGGTTAAATAAGAATGTTGGCGTAAAATGTTTAGAGGCAATTGATTAGGCCACCAATCGGTATTTCTTGTACCACGACCTGCACTAGGTTGCATTACAGGCGATTTAGCCGTTGCACCCGTAAATGGGCATTTGCCCTCTGAAGTATTGTTTTCCATTGTAAATTTTTTCTTTTTCTAAATAGCAAAATTACACCCTTTTGTTTATTGATTTGGGAATTTATTTCAACAAAATAAATGTGAAAATATTATATAAGAAATTGCAATATTTATTAAACAAAATTATGCAGGATAAGGTGGTCGGATACAACTCTTTTTACATGAATTCTTTGTTTGTTTATTGAAAAAATTGTCATTCATTTTTGAGACCATTTTTGAATTTGTAAATGAGTTGAATAAAATCAAAACAGCTTAATTGTATGCTCACATAGTTTAATACCACCCAAAATGTCATTTATAAGCTAAAATGAGCTTTTTGAGGGTCAAATATAGGGTCAAAAAGAAAAAAGGAGGTATATTGCATCAAATATTATTGACTTAATGACAACCTTACTCAAGCAGGTCAAAATTGCAGATAATCAGTCGCCATTTAATGGTAAAATCAAAGATATTCTTTTAGATAATCAACAAATCGTTTCCATTTCAGATGCTTACTCAGGAAAAGCAGACCAAACCATAGATATTGAAGGTATTATTGTCTCCCCTGGCTTTGTTGATCCCTTTGTACATTTTTGCGATCCAGGATTAGAACATCGTGAAAATTTAATAACCGGGGCCGATGCAGCTCAACAAGGTGGTTTTACAACTGTTTTCACTTTGCCAAATACTTTACCCGTAGTTGATACTAAGTCACAAGTAACTTATATCAGACAATATAATAATACTTTGCCTGTAAATGTTTTTCCTATAGGTGCCATATCAAAAAAGACAGAAGGTAAAGATTTATCAGAAATGATTGACATGCATTCAAATGGTGCTGTTGCATTTAGTGATGGACTTTATCCAGTTCAATCCACATTACTCTTTTTAAAAGCATTACAATATGTTAAAGCATTTGATGGAGTAGTTATGCAAATGCCAATTGATAAAAGTTTAGGCAGTTTAGGATTAATGAATGAAGGTATTTTATCTACAAAACTTGGATTGCCAGGAATACCTGCAATTGCTGAAGAATTAATTATTTCAAGAGACATTGAACTTTTAAGATATACCCAATCTAAATTACATATTACAGGCGTTAGCACAGCTAAAGGAATAGCAATGATAGCAGCTGCTAAAAAAGAAGGATTAAATTTATCATGTAGCGTTACACCGTATCATTTGTTTTTTAATGAAGAAGATTTAAGTGATTACAATACATTATTAAAAGTATTCCCTCCACTTAGAACAAAACAAGACCAATCAGCTTTATTAAAAGCCGTAGAAAATGGAATTGTGGATTGTATTAGTTCACATCATATACCACAGGACTGGGATGGCAAAACAATTGAATTTGAAAATGCAAAAGCGGGTATTGCATGTATCGAAACTTCATTTGCAAGTGTTAAACATGTATTGCCAACAATAGAAGATGATAAATTAGCAGCATTATTTTCTACAAATGCAAGAATCATTTTCAACTTGCCAAATGCAAACATAGCAGAAGGTGCAATTGCCGATATCACTTTGTATACAGCTCATCAAACCACTTGCTTATCTAAGAAAGATTCCAAAAGCAAATCAGCCAACTCTCCTTTTTGGGATATTGAATTAAAAGGCAAAGTTATTGGCACTTATACAAAAGGGAAATTAAATATCAACAACTAAAATTAGTTTTCAATTCATTAACAAATAAAAATAATTTATGCAAAATCAAGTAACAAGCCATATCGTTAAAGGAGTAATACTAAGTGTTATCTCCATAGCCTTTTCAATAATTACATATGTTTTTAATTTATACGAAATGAGTGCTTTAAGTTACATAAGTACTGCATTAGTATTTGTTGGTTTAATTTTTGGTGCAATTTTATATGCTAACCAAAATAATAACAATGTTACTTTCGGTAATGTATTTGCTGATGGATTCAAAACTACAGCTGTTTTAATAGTAATATCTTCAATTTATACCGTACTCGCTTTTAAAGTATTATTCCCTGATATGTTAGAAAAGGTATTGGAAATTTCTAGAAAAAAAATGATGGAAAATCCCAAAATGACCGATGACATGATTGAACAAGCTATGGGTATGACCAAAAAATATTTTATTCCATTCGCATTGGGCGGTAGTATTATTGGAACTGGTATTTTAGGTGCAATTGGATCTTTAATTGGAGCTGCAGTCGCAAAGAAAAACCCCAACCCTTTTGAGAATAACCCTACAGTCTAATTTAGTTAATATAGCATTATGCAAATCTCAGTAGTCATTCCATTGTTTAACGAAGCAGAATCTTTGCCTGAATTAATGCAATGGATACATCGTGTAATGCACTCGAATAATTTTAGTTATGAAGTAATCATGGTGGATGATGGTAGTGATGATGAAAGCTGGACTATAATTGAAAAATTAAGAACAGAATATACATCTTTAAAAGGGATACGTTTCCAAAGAAATTATGGAAAATCAGCTGCCCTTAATGAAGGTTTTAAAGCTGCACAAGGTGATATCGTTGTAACCATGGATGCCGACTTACAAGACTCTCCTGATGAGATTCCTGAATTTTACGACATGATAGTGAATCAAGGGTTTCATTTAGTAAGTGGATGGAAAAAGAAACGTTACGATAATACGTTTACAAAAAACATACCATCTAAAATTTATAATTCAGTAGCGAGAAGAAGCTCTGGAATTGTTTTACATGATTTTAATTGTGGCATAAAAGCATATCAATTGAAAGTGGTAAAAAGCATCGAAGTATTTGGTGAAATGCATCGCTATATACCCATATTAGCAAAATGGGCAGGATTTAAAAAAATAGGTGAAAAAGTAGTTGTACATCAAGCCCGAAAATATGGTACAACTAAATTTGGATGGGAAAGATTTGTAAATGGATTTTTAGATTTAATGACCATACAATTCTTATCTAAATTTGGCAAAAAGCCAATGCAATTTTTTGGTTTACTTGGCACATTATTTTTCTTAATCGGATTTGGCTCAGTTGGCTATATAACAATTGCAAAAATCATGCAACCAGAAGTTAGTATAACCAATAAACCAGCATTTTATATTGCTTTAACAGCAATGCTTGTTGGAATTCAATTGTTTTTAGCAGGATTTCTTGCTGAACTTATTAATCGTAGTGCTGCAGACCGTAATAGCTATTTAATTTCTGAAAAAATAGGATGGTAAATTCATTAGTAATAATGGGTCCAAGCTGGCCATTGAGAGGCGGTCTTGCTGCATTTGATGAACAGCTAAATAAAACATTTTGCGACAAAGGAATTAATACACGTATCGAAACTTTCTCTTTACAATACCCTTCTTTTTTATTTCCAGGCACCTCTCAATATACAAATGAACCAGCACCCTCTAACATCAAAATAAATATTGGAATCAATTCAATCAACCCACTTAATTGGATCATAGTGGGTTTGAGAATAAAGAAAGAAAAACCGGATTTGATAATTGTTAGGTATTGGATTCCTTTTTTAGCACCTTGCTTAGGAATAATTGCTAGAATTGTTAAATCAAATAAACATTCTAAAATTATTGCTATTATAGACAATATGATACCGCATGAAAAAAGGTTTGGAGATAAATTATTGACAAATTTTTTCGCAAAATCAGTAGACGGCTTTTTAACAATGAGTGAAAAAGTTTCCGCCGATGTAAGGTTATTTTCAAATAAACCATTGCTATTATCTCCTCACCCAATTTTTGAACACTTTGGCAAACCGATTTCTAAATTAGATGCAAGGCAAACTTTGGGATTAAAGGAAAATGAAAAAATTATATTATTTTTTGGATTCATAAGACATTACAAAGGATTAGATATTTTACTGCATGCTATGGCTACTTCAACTATTAAAAATGCCAATATTAAATTAATGATTGTTGGTGAATTTTATGAAGACCCCCAGCCTTATTATGATTTAATAAATGAGTTAGGTATTTCTGAACAAGTTATTTTACGTAATGAATTTGTACCTGACAATGAAGTAAAGAATTTTGTTTGTAGTGCTGACTTTATTATTCAACCTTATCGAAATGCAACCCAAAGTGGAGTGACTCCATTAGCTTACCATTTTGAAACGCCCATGCTTGTTACCAATGTTGGTGCATTAGCAGATACGGTACCAAATGGCAAAGTGGGTATAGTGGTTGAACCTAATGCGGATGCAATTGCATCAGGCATCCAAACTTTATACAATACAGGAATTGATTTTTACCGACCTTTTATAAAGGAAGAAAAGAGAAAATATAGTTGGGAGCAAATGGCTGATAATTTTTTAATTTTACATCAACAATTATAATCAATTAATAATTATTAAATTTCTATAATTAATAGAACTAAAGAAAGTATACATCATGTCAATACAAGCCATTAAAGATATTATCAACGCATCAATCGACGTTAAAAAACAATTATTAGCGGACGAAGCATTGGTACAACAAATAGATATTGTAACAAATGTAATTACAAAAGCATTTCAAAATGGCAATGCTGTTTATTTTGCAGGGAATGGCGGGAGTGCTGCTGATGCACAACATTTAGCAGCTGAATTTTCGGGCAGATTTTATAAAGATCGTAAAGCTTTGCCTTCTGATGCATTGCATTGTAATTCCTCATATGTAACTGCTGTTGCGAATGATTATAGTTATGATGTAATATATGCACGCTTATTAGAAGGCTTAGCAAAGCCTGGTGACGTGTTGGTAGGAATTAGTACTTCAGGCAACTCTGGAAACATAGTTAAGGCATTTGAAATGGCTAAAACCATTGGTGTTACCACTATTGGATTCACAGGACAAAAAGGAGGAATAATGAAAGACCTTGGTGATTATTTAATAAATATCCCTTCAAATACTACTCCTCGTATTCAAGAGTCACATATTTTAGTGGGACATATTATTTGCGAATTGGTTGAAATTAATATTTTCGGAAAATAAATAGTAGTAAATAATTTAAGGTATAAATGGCATTCAATTTAAAAGATATTAATACAGATTGGACTTTATTTTTAGATAGAGATGGTGTTATTAATATTGAGAAAAATGAAGACTATATTAGAAATTGGGCGGAGTTTGAATTTTATAAAGAAAGTTTATTAGCACTCCCCTTATTGTCTAAAAAATTTAAAACGATTGTAATCACTACGAATCAAAAAGGAATTGGAAAAGGGTTAATGTCACACGAGGATTTATCTTCTATTCACCAAAACATGATACTTAAAATTGAGTCAGTTGGTGGAAGAATTGATCACATATTTTATTGCTCGGATTTAGACAACGAGTCAATCAATAGAAAACCTCAACCAGGAATGGCGTACCAAGCTAAATCCCTATTCCCTTCAATTGATTTCAATAAATCCATCATGATAGGCAATAGACCAAGTGATATGCATTTTGGACGTAATGCTGGCATGCACACTATATTCTTAGCTACAACACATCCTCAAACGCCATTCCCGGACACTACTATTGATTATCGTTTTGATAATTTATTAACTTTTGTAAATGCATTAGTTTAAAAAGAAGAATTAAATTTAAACATGCTTAAGCATTTATTTTATATAACTTTTTTCTTTTTTTTGACTTGCATTCAAATAAGCGCGCAAAATAAATTTGATACTACAGGCATTGAATTACAAAAGCTAGCAGCTAAAATTCAGGAAGATAGTTCTGAAAATGGAAGATATTTGGCAGACAGTATTTTTACTATACAATTGGTGAAAACACTTAAACTACCCTATTCCTTTAATTTTCATTTTGATTCATTAGTTTCTGTAAGACAACTTTTTTCACCAGACAGTGTTTTTAGAATATTTAGTTGGCAACTTGATTTAGGGAATGGAATGTATAAACAAAGAGCTGCTTTACAAATGAATACTGAAAATGGAAATTTAATATTATTCCCATTTTTTGACAAGTCAGATAATTACGAAAATCCTGAACAGGTTAACATGTCTAGAAAAAATTGGATGGGTGCTATTTACTATGATATGGCAATGACAAGTTTTAATGGTATTACATATTATACATTACTAGGTTTTGATGAATATCAAACTTTTGCTTCAAGAAAGATTATTGAAGTAATGCACTTTGAAGATAAAGAGCCAATCTTAGGAGGCGATTACTTTGTATATCCTAATGATGAAACTTACCCAAAAGCTCCAATAGAAAGGTTTGTATATGCGTATAAAAAAGGAAGTAATGGATACATCAGATACGACAAAGAAAAACAAAGTATCATTTTGTCAGAATTAACTAGCATCAGTAATGACCTAAAAGACAAAAGTACACTTGTTCCGAGTGGAAACGAAGTGTACTTTATATGGAGTAATGGCAAATGGTTTATGCCAAACAAATAGCATTGATTTATACAGATAGAATATTAATCCAATTTTAAAACAGCTAAGAAAGCTTCTTGCGGAATTTCTACATTCCCAATTTGACGCATTCTCTTTTTACCTTCTTTTTGCTTTTCTAATAATTTACGTTTACGGCTAATATCACCTCCATAACATTTGGCAGTAACATCCTTACGCATTGCAGATATATTTTCACGAGCAACAACCTTAGCGCCAATAGCTGCTTGAATTGCAATTTGGAATTGTTGCTTGGTTAATAATTCTTTTAACTTTTCACAAAGCTTTCGTCCAAATTCAGCGGACTTACCTCTATGGATTAATGCACTTAATGCATCCACTTTTTCTGCATTCAATAAGATATCCATCTTTACTATATCTGCCTCTCTAAATCCTATTTGTGTGTAATCGAAAGACGCATAACCACGAGTTCCACTTTTTAATTTATCATAAAAGTCAAATACAATCTCGGTTAGCGGCATTTCAAAAATCAATTCCACTCGAGACGGAGTCAAATAACTTTGATTAATTAACATTCCACGTTTACCTAAACATAAAGTAATAATGTTACCAATATAATCAGGTGTCGTAATAATTTGAGCCCTTATAAATGGCTCTTCGATATAATCAATCTTAACAGGATCCGGCATTTCAGCTGGATTGTTTACTATAATTTTTTCTTTTCTAGTAGTATATGCAATAAAGCTAACGTTCGGAACAGTGGTAATTACTGTTTGATTAAATTCACGCTCTAAACGCTCTTGGATAATTTCCATATGTAATAATCCAAGGAATCCACAACGAAAACCAAACCCTAGAGCTTGAGAAGTTTCTAATTCAAAAGTTAATGAAGCATCATTTAATTGCAGCTTCTCCATACAATCTCTTAACTCTTCAAATTCATCTGTATTTACTGGATAAATTCCAGCAAATACCATTGGTTTTACTTCTTCAAAACCATTAATCATTTCACCAGGATTATTAGCCAATGTAATGGTATCCCCTACTTTTACTTCCTTTGCATTTTTAATCCCAGTAATAATATAGCCTACATCTCCTGCACGAACTTCTTCCTTTGGGGTCATAGCTAATTTCAATACACCCACTTCGTCCGCATTATAATCTTTTCCAGATGCTACAAAACGAATTTTATCATTCTTTTTTAATACTCCATTTAAAATTCTATAATAAACGATGATTCCACGGAAACTGTTAAATACACTATCAAAAATTAGCGCCTGTAATGGCGCAGTGGGATCACCAACTGGTGGAGGAATACGTTCACAAACTGCTTGTAAAATTTCTTCGATACCTATTCCTGAACGACCACTTGCTAATAAAATATCCTCTTGTTTACAACCAATTAAATCAATAATTTGATCGGTTACTTCCGGAATTTTAGCACCATCCATATCAATTTTATTAATCACAGGGATGATCTCTAAATTATTATCTAATGCTAAATATAAATTGGAAATAGTTTGAGCTTGAATACCTTGAGAAGCATCCACCAATAAAAGTGCACCTTCACAAGCTGCTAAAGCACGACTCACTTCATAACTAAAGTCAACGTGGCCGGGAGTATCAATTAAATTTAAAGTATAAGTTTCCCCTTTGTGAATATAATTAATTTGAATCGCATGACTCTTAATAGTAATACCTTTCTCGCGCTCTAAATCCATATCATCCAAAACTTGATTCATCATTTCGCGCTCAGTAATCGTTTTTGTGTGTTCCAATAAACGATCTGCCAAGGTAGATTTACCATGATCAATGTGTGCGATGATACAAAAATTTCTTATTTTCTTCATGTAATGATACTAGTCTTTTAAAATCTATTTAAGTGCATTAATAATGGCTGCAAATTCTGTTGCAATTAAGGAAGCACCACCTACTAAACCACCATCCACATCTGGTTGAGAGAATATTTCTTTTGCATTGGCTGCTTTAACACTACCCCCATATAAAATGGAGATTTGTTCCGCAATGGATTGACCATATTTTGCAGCAAAAACTGATCTTATGTAAGCATGAATTTCTTGTGCTTGTTCACTAGATGCTGTTTTACCTGTACCAATTGCCCAAATTGGCTCATAAGCAATGACTACCTTAGTAATTTGTTCAGCAGATAAATGAAACAAAGAATTAATTATTTGAGTTTCAACAAAACTATTTTGCGTACCCGCCTCTCTAATTTCCAATGGCTCGCCACAACAGAATATTGGAGTGCTGCCGATTGCTAAAACTGCATCTGTCTTTTCAGCTAAAAACGCATCCGATTCAGCAAAATATTCACGTCGCTCAGAGTGACCTAATACAATGTGTTTTACTCCAACTGAAGCTAACATTGGTGCAGAAATTTCACCAGTATAAGCACCATTTGATTTTGGATGACAGTTTTGAGCAGCAACAAATACATTTGTTTTACCAGCTAATTTTTGAGTAGCCAATGGAATATAGATAGCAGGAACTGCAAATATTGCTTCTTGATGCTCAGTCAAATGATGTTCAGTTGCTAATATTTGATTTAATAAAGTTTCAGCTTCTGAATGACTTAAATTCATTTTCCAATTGGCAGCTGCTATTTGCTTTCTCATATAAAATTAATTAATAATATTAAATTAGTGTCTTTTTTGCCGTGCGAAGGTACTTAAAAAAAAGTCTTTTGACTTATTTATATAGTATTATACAGCTTGTTTATGGAGATAGGTCAGCACTTGTTTTTCTTCCTCTGATATAATGATTCCTTTTAATTTTTTCCAATTATTAATATCTTCAAAAATCTCTTCAATTCTATAGCCTGGAGTTACGCCCCATGTAAAATTGGGAATGTTTTTAGGTAATAACCCATTACCGAAAATATTAGCACAAACCCCAATATAAGATCCTGTATTAATACTTGAATGAATGGCAAAGCGGGTGTAATCACCAACAAGCATGCCCATTTTTTGACCAATCGTTTCCCATAATTGCTTCGATTCATTCCACATTTGGATTGGACCTGCCGTATTTTTAATATTACTATTACAGGTACCTGCGCCTAAATTGCACCAGAAACCAATAATACTATCTCCTAGATATCCTTCATGCCCTTTATTGGAACTTCCCATAATGATCGAGTTTTTGATTTCTCCTCCAACTAGGCAATTGGGACCAATAGAGGTTGAACCATAAATACTTGTATTCATTTTAACAACTGCATTTTTACCCAATACAAATGGTCCTCGAATACTCACCCCTTCCATTATAACTGCATCTTTTCCAATGTAAATAGGCCCTTCACTTGCATTTAAATTTGAACAAGAAATGCTTGCCCCTTCTTCTATAAATATTTGACTAGGATTAATTAGTTTATTAGTGCCATCTAGCACTTGACTTGTCTTGTTTAAAACACTTAGTGCAAAGTCATTAAGAATGAAGTCTTTTTGCAATTTTAATAAATGAATAGCATCATCAATAAATGTTACCCCTGCAAAATTAATTGGAGGAAATTCGGCTAATAATATTTTAGGAATTGCACGTTCACTGGTTTTGGTTGCGATCCATTTTCCTTTTTCACTCACTAATTTTTCTCCCTCTTTTAAAGCACTGATTTGATCAATTAATGCAGCATTAGGAATAGCAGTAATATTAATAAAATAGATTGAATCAGCATTGGACAAAAAATCAATGTTGGGATATAAAACCTGTAAATAATTTACGGTGTAAACACTAGTGGATTCTTTCAAAAATTGTTCCCATCTTTCTTTAAAAGTGAATATCCCTACACGGCAATCAGCTAAGGATCGTGTTAATGTAAAAGGGTAAAAATTTTCTCTGTCTGGGATGTCCACTAATATATATCGCATGGGCTTTAATTATTAAACAAATTTAATGTAATCTACCAATCCCTTGGCTCATTTCCTAACACTTGTTTATTAATTGCTTATTTTTGTTTTCTAATTATTTTTATATGCAAATAGGTTATTTTAATTACCCAAGTCCAGCAAATGAAACTGTATTATCATATGCACCTGGTTCACCTGAAAAATTGGCTCTTAAACAAGCATTGTCTAGTTTAAAGAAAAAAACCTTGGATATACCCATGGTTATTAATGGCAAAGCAATTAGAACTGGAAAAAAATTAGCCATTCATCCCCCTCATGAAATTAGTCATACCCTTGGTCATTTTCATTTAGGAACTAAACAACATGTTGAACAAGCCATTAACGCATCGTTAAAAGTTCGTGACAATTGGTCAAATATGAGCTGGGAAGCACGTGCACATATCTTTTTAAAAGCAGCTGATTTATTAGCTACCAAATATCGTTTTGAAATGAATGCTGCTACTATGTTGGGGCAGAGTAAAAATGCATTTCAAGCAGAAATTGACGCTGCTTGTGAATTGATTGATTTCTTAAGATTTAATGTTCATTTTTTAAGTGAAATTTATAGACAACAACCAGTTTCAGCACCTGGGATCCATAATCGCATGGAATGGCGTGGATTGGAAGGATTTGTTTTAGCAGTTACCCCATTTAATTTTACCGCAATTGGTGCAAACTTACCTGCTTCTGCTGCAATGTGTGGCAATGTTGTAGTTTGGAAACCATCTGATGCACAAATTTATTCTGCTCAATTATTTATGAAAATATTAAAAGAAGCGGGACTTCCAGATGGTGTTATTAATATGGTATATGTAGATGGTCCAGTGCTTGGAGATGTTTGTTTTAAACATCCTGATTTTGCTGGGGTACATTTTACTGGTTCAACAGGTGTTTTTAATCATATGTGGAAACAAATAGGAGAAAATATCGGCAACTATAAATCTTACCCAAGAATTGTTGGAGAAACAGGTGGTAAAGACTTTGTAATGGTGCATCCATCTGCTGATGTAGACACAGTAGTAGCTGCATTAGCAAGAGGCGCGTTTGAATATCAAGGACAAAAATGTTCTGCTGCTTCAAGAGCCTATTTGCCAAGTAATATTGCAGTAGCGGTTAAGGATAAATTAGTTAAAGCAGTTCAATCAATGAAAGTAGGTACGGTTGAAGATTTTACAAATTTTGTTAACGCAGTAATTAGCGAAAAGTCATTCGACAAAATCGCAGGTTATATAAACAAAGCAAAAAAAGATAAAAAGGCTAAAATATTAGTGGGTGGAAATTTTAGTAAGAAAATAGGATACTTTGTTGAGCCAACAGTAATAGAAACAACCGATCCTAAATACCTTACAATGTGCGAGGAAATTTTTGGTCCAGTGTTGACTATTTATACTTATCCTGCGGCAAAATTCGAGAAAACTTTAGATGTTTTGAATTCAACTTCTAAATATGCACTTACTGGAGCAATCATTGCTCAAGACAGGGAAGCAATTGAATTGGCAACTCAAAAACTTCGTCATGCTGCTGGAAACTTTTACATTAATGATAAACCAACTGGTGCTGTAGTAGGACAACAACCTTTTGGTGGTGCAAGAGGTTCAGGTACCAATGACAAGGCTGGAAGCATGCTGAATTTGTATCGTTGGTTAAGTGCTAGGACCATTAAAGAGACATTTAACCCTCCAACTGACTATAAATACCCATTTTTAAACGAAGCATAAGGCTGTTTTTGCTCAATTTTAATGCGAAAACATTATATTTGCTCCTCAAAATTAAAGGACTGTGGCCCAAAATTTTTCAAAAGAAACTTACCTGTATTGGTATGAATTGATGCAATTGATACGTCAATTTGAATCCAAATCAGAAGAAATGTATAAAATGGCTGGTAAAATCAGAGGATTTTTCCACGTTTACAATGGCCAAGAGGCTATTGCAGCGGGTTGTATGACTGCCACTAACCATGAAGACCCATTCATTACAGGTTATCGTGATCACGGATTAGCCCTTGCTAAGGGTATGAGTCCAAATGCTGCGATGGCTGAATTATATGGTAAAGCAACTGGATGTTCTAAAGGGAAAGGAGGAAGTATGCACTTATTTGATAAAGCCAATTACTTCTTTGGTGGTCATGGTATTGTAGGTGCACAAATTGGGACAGGTGCCGGTTTAGCATTTGCTGAACAATATCGTGATTCTAAAAATGTAGTATTATGTTTCTTCGGAGACGGTGCTGCACGTCAAGGTATGTTGCATGAAGTTTTCAACTTAGCCATGTTATGGAAATTACCTATTGTATTTATTTGTGAAAACAATAATTACGCAATGGGTACCTCAATAGAAAGAACAAGTAATGTCATAGATATTTACAAATTAGCAGATGCATATGAAATGCCATCTGATAAAGTTGATGGAATGACAGCGGAAGCAGTTCATGAAAGTGTTGCTCGTGCTGTAAAGCGCGCGCGCGAAGGAGATGGCCCTACCCTTTTAGAAATGAAGACCTATCGATACAAAGGCCATTCCGTTTCAGATCCTCAAAAATACAGATCTAAAGATGAGGTAGAAGAATATAAAAACCAGGATCCAATAACCAAAGTATCCAATACTATTTTATCTAATAACTTTGCAACAGAAGCGGAATTAAAAGCAATTGATGATAAGATAGCAGCAATTGTAGAAGGTTCAGTAAAATTTGCTGAAGAAAGCCCTTGGCCTGATGATAGCGAAGTTTTGAAAGATGTATACATTGATCAAGCATATCCATTTATCGTAGACTAAAATTTATAAGAAATATTATAACAAATAACATGAGCGAAACACACCAATCAGAGAAACATCCTTTTTTGGATTTTGTGAAGAATAACCAAAAAGCACTAACCACTTTACTAGTAATAATTGTAATTGCATTAGGAGGCTATTTTGGATTTACTGAATTATACCAAAAACCACGTGAAGCTAAGGCTGCAGATGCAATGTTTGCTGCTGAAAAATACTTTGCACAAGATTCTTCTAACTTAGTATTAAATGGAGATGGTACTAATAAGGGAGTACTTTACGTTATCAAAGAATTTAGCGGAACTAGTGCTGCAAATCTTGCTAAATATTATGCAGGTATTAGTTATTTTAGAATCGGGGATTTTAATAAATCTGTTGAATGTTTAAAAGACTTTACAACAAATGCAAAACAAGTACAAGCAATTGCTTATGGCACAACTGGTGATGCTTATTCTGAGTTAAAGAAAAACGATGAGGCAATTGCTGCATATAAAAAAGCAGGTACTTACTTTCCTGAAGACGATGGGATTTCATCAGAATATTTATTCCGCGCTGCTTTATTATTAGAAACACTAGGAAAAAATGAGGACGCATTAGCAATCTATAAAGATATCAAAGCTAAATATCCAAAATCTGAAAAAGGATTTACTGCTGATAAATACATTTATCGTTTGCAAGTACAACCATAAAAATTGCCTTTAAAAGATTTTTATAAAAAACAAATAAATGAGTCTCCCAACAGAGGCTCATTTTAGTATAATCTTGTTAAATTTGATTATGACAGTTCAATTATTTGTCCCTTGTTTTATTGATCAGTTGTACCCTCAGGTAGCGTTTAATACTATTAAAGTATTAGAAAAAGCTGGATGCATCGTTAAGTATAATGATCAGCAAACCTGCTGTGGTCAACCCGCTTTTAATGCAGGATTTTGGGGGGAAGCTAAAGATGTTTGCACAAAGTTTGTTCAGGATTTTGATGGCGTTGATTTTATCGTAAGCCCTAGTGCTAGTTGTACTGGTTTTGTTAGAAATAACTATGGTCAATTATTTCAAAACAATGCATTTCAAAGTCAAGCCAGAAAAGTTTCCAATCAAATTTTTGAACTTTCAGAATTTCTTACCAAAATTATGAAGGTGACAAATTTGGGTGCTGAGTTTAATGCCAAAATAACTTATCATGATAGTTGTGCTGGACTAAGAGAATGTAAAATTAAAGAAGCTCCTAGGTCTTTATTAAATGAAGTTAGGGGAATTGAATTAGTAGAAATGAATGATACTGATATATGTTGTGGATTTGGAGGAAGCTTTGCAGTTAAATATGATAATATTAGTGTTGCAATGGCCGATCAAAAAATTGAAAACGCAATTGCAACTGAAGCAGAATATATAGTCAGTACCGATATGAGTTGTTTAATGCATTTAGACGGCAGAATAAATTTTAATGGACAAGCAATAAAAGTATTGCATTTGGCTGATGTACTCGCTAGTGGATATTAATAAAAAAAAATAATTATGGCATATTGGTTAATTAAATCGGAACCTTTTAAATATTCTTGGGATCAATTTGTAAAAGATAAAAAAACATTCTGGGATGGTGTCAGAAATTACGGTGCAAGAAATAATCTTCGCTCAATGAAAAAAGGTGACCTTGCCTTTTGGTACCATAGCAATGAAGGCATGGAAATTGTAGGAATTGCCAAAGTAGTTAAAGAAGCATATCAAGATCCTACAACTGAAGAAACTGCCTGGTTAGCTGTTGATTTTGCACCCCATAAAAAATTAAAAAATCCTGTAAAACTAGCGGATGTAAAAGCCAATACCAATTTAGCAAATATGGCTTTAGTTAGACTAGGGAGATTATCAGTGCAACCAGTTACAGATGCTGAATGGGAAGAAGTTATGAAAATGAGCGCAGGCTTGTAATACAGAATAATATTTTAAATATAAAACTGCTATTTAAAAAAAGTATAGCCAATTAATATTGCTATTATTACGCCCATTAAATCCGCTAATAATCCAGCCCAAACTGCATATCTTACTTTTTTAATTCCTACACTACCAAAATACAAGGCAATTATATAAAAAGTAGTATCGGCAGAACCTTGAAATATGGATGCTAATTTTCCAAGAAATGAATCCGCTCCTTGGGTTTTGAATACATCTAACATTAAGGCTCTTGAACCACTTCCACTTAAAGGCCTCATAATAGCTACTGGTAATGCTCCAACAAAATCAGTATTGATTCCTGTTAAATGAATAAGATAAGTAAATACGTACAAAACATAATCCATTGCACCACTATCTCTAAAAACTCGGATAGCAACCAACATGGCAACTAAGTAAGGTATAATTTTAATAATAACATCAAATCCATTTTTTGCTCCTTCAATAAATGCATCAAATACAGGCACTTTTTTATAAGCTCCTCCCAATAAAATTGATATCACCAATCCCATTAAAATACTTGATCCGGCTATTTTTGAGAACACCTCTTTGTTATGAGGACTTAAGCTATTCACACCAAACATAACCAAACACATAAAAGCGAAAAGTCCTAGTAACCATCCAATAAGTACCCTATCCCACTTTATTTTTTGATAAAAGCCAACCATCAATATAGAGGCTAATGTGGTGCCAATTGTAGCTAATACACACGGAATAAATATACTAGCTGCATTTTGAGAACCAGCCGCTAATCTATATGAAATAATACTTAAAGGAATAATAGTTAGCCCACTCGTATGAAGTACCAAAAACATTATTTGTGCATTGGTAGCCTTTTCTTTATCGGGATTTAAACCTTGCAAACTTTCCATAGCTTTTAGTGCAAAAGGGGTTGCTGCATTATCAAGTCCCAACATATTTGCACTAAAATTCATAACCATATGTCCCATGGCTGGATGATTTGCCGGAACTTCAGGAAAAAGTCGACTTAAAAATGGATTCATCCACTTTGCTAATTTTTGAATAGCCCCTGCTTTTTCGGCAATATTCATTAAACCAAGAAAAAAGACCATGGTACCTGCTAACGGAAATGCAACATCCATAACCGAAGATTTTGCTGCATCAAACATACCATCAGAAAGAAGCTTAAATATCTCTGTATCCCCTAAAAACACCGATTTTACAAGTGCTATTACGAAAGCAATCACAAAAAAGGCCATCCAGATAATATTCATTGCCATAGTTCAATTGTTTATGCTACTAATATAGCCCATTTTGCAATTAGAATTGTATTTTTGCGGCACTTAAAAAGATACAGTTATGGCATTACAAGCAGGTATAGTGGGACTTCCAAATGTTGGAAAATCAACTTTGTTTAACGCAGTAAGTAATAGTGCAAAAGCACAAGCAAGCAACTATCGTTTTTGTACTATCGAACCAAATGTTGGTTTAGTAGACGTGCCAGATCATAGAATGCAGCAGCTTGCTGAATTAATTAATCCGCAAAGAATTGTACCTACTCAGTTAGAAATTGTGGATATAGCTGGATTAGTAAAAGGAGCAAGTAAAGGTGAAGGATTAGGAAATAAATTCCTTGCAAATATTCGTGAAGTAAGTGCCATTATTCATGTTATTCGTTGTTTTGAAGATGAAAATGTTTTAAGAGAGGAAGGCATAATTAATCCAATTGGAGATAAAGAAATTATCGAAACAGAGCTGCAATTAAAGGATTTAGATAGTGTAGAGAAAAAAATGCAACGTGCCGAAAAAATGGCTAAAACAGATCCTAAGGCTAAAGTGGAATTAGAAGTTTTAACAAAGTGTAAGGCGCACTTAGAACAAGGAAAAAGTATTCGCTCATTAGGACTTTCAAAAGAAGATGCAAGCGCAATTGCAGATATCTTTTTATTAACAGAAAAGCCAGTAATGTATGTTGCTAATGTTGATGAAAAATCAATGCACACAGGCAATCAGTATTCTGACAAATTAGTATCCATGGCTAAAGAAGAAGGTGCCCAAGTAATTGTAATGTGTAATAATATCGAAGCTCAAATTACAGAATTAGAAGACCCAGATGATAAGGCTTTATTTATGGAGGAATACCAAATGAAGGAACCTGCTTTAAATAGATTAATTCAGTCAGCATATAAATTATTAAATCTAGAAACTTATTTTACTGCAGGAGTACAAGAGGTACGTGCTTGGACAATTGGAAATGGCTGGAAAGCACCACAAGCAGCAAGTGTAATTCATACTGACTTTGAAAAAGGGTTTATTAAAGCAGAAGTGATTGCTTTTGATGACTTTATTAAATTTAAAAGTGAAGCAGCTTGTAGAGATAATGGAAAATTAAGAATTGAGGGTAAAGAATACATCGTAAAAGACGGAGATGTAATGCATTTTAGATTTAATGTATAATTAATAAACCCAATTGCATCAATTATTAAAGGTACTATTATGAATTTCAAATATCGCTTTTCTCTAATGAATATGCATTTAATAGTTTTGTTATTTTTATTAGTAAGCTGCAATAATAATACGGCTAATAACACTGACACAAATACAGATCAAAATGCAATTCAGCCTCCTGTTACCTTAAATTATGATGTAATTAAACTACATCCTCATGATACTACATCTTATACGGAAGGTCTTGAATGGGATGGCAATCATTTAATTGAGAGTACTGGTAATTATAACCAAAGTAGGCTGCGCATAATGGATAGCAATATGAAAGATATTGTAAAACCTGTGAAACTAGAGGATGTATATTTTGGAGAAGGCACTACCCTATTTAATGGTAAAATTTATCAACTAACATGGAAGGAGCATAAGGTATTTGTATATGATGCAGCAACATTAAAAAAGACCAATGAATTATATTGGCCTTATGAGGGTTGGGGAATGACCCATGATGATACTTCTATTATAATTAATACAGGAGGAAGCAATATCTATTATGTTGATCCAACTACATTTAATGTTAAGAAAACATTAGGGGTTTTTAATAACTATGGCTATGTCTCTAATATAAACGAGCTTGAATATGTAAATGGCAAACTTTACGGCAATGTATATATGACGGATAATATTATTCAAATTGACCCTATTTCAGGACGAGTAGTTGGCGTTGCAGATTTTTCAAATATCCTTTCAAAAGTGGGTGTAAAAGATGACCCTAAAACAAAGGATGCAGGATATGTACTAAATGGCATTGCCTACAATAAAACAAAAGGAACTTTTTATATTACTGGTAAAGATTGGCCTGTACTAATTGAACTTAAATTTAAATAACAGTTGACTTTATTTATGTTTGATTTCATAAATAACAGAACTTGTTTTCTCATTATTTCGCAGTGCAAGTAAATTGGAAAAAGTACCTATTATAAATGCCCTTGCTATTCCCAAATATCCTGATTTACGATATTTTTCACTCAGCAAACTCACATAGAAACTATCAAACCACATTGGCTTTGTAGTTACCATTTTGAAGTTGTAATTATTGCACAACGAACCCATCGACTTTGGTGAGAAATGATATAAATGTCTTGGGACATCATATGCCGCCCAAATTGATTTATAAAATTTAGCATCCAAACTTGTATAATTAGGAACAGCGATGATTAATCTACCATTGGGTTTTAGCAGTTTATGAAACGCATTAAAATAACCATTCAAATCATGTACATGTTCTAAAACATGCCAAAGTGTAATCACATCAAAACTATTATCAGGTAAATTATACAGTGATTCGATGGGTAGTAAATTAATTTTATAAATATCTTTTGCTCTTTTCCTTGTAATCTCATCTGGTTCTAAAGCCGTTACATTCCACCCTTTATTATTCATTGCATTTGCAAAAGCGCCAGTGCCAGCCCCAATTTCTAAAATATTCCCTTTAAACCCAGTAAATAAAGACTGAATCCAATTCGTTTTTTGAGCTAATGTTCTTTTTCTTATTTTATGATACAATTTATTCATCCAACCTTCATTAATATCCGTATGAGATATATAATCGGTGAAATTATAATAAGGCGCAATTTTATCAATAGTTGGTATTGGAAAAGTTAATCTCAATGTGCAATTAGGGCATTCAATAATCTCGAAATGTTCTTGAGTTAATGAATAATCAGTACAATGTAAAGAAAGATTTAATGCATCGTTATTACAAACAGGACATGTACAATATTGCTTTGTTTCCAATGTCATCTTCCTATATATTTTTAAATAAGATTAATGAAATAGAAATTACAGCAATTACAATTGCCCATACAATCCATGTATTCTTTTGTTTAGGTTTATCAATCGTATTATCATCTGTAAATGTTGCAGCTAATATTGGAGTAATATCTTTAAAATAATGATCACCTTGATACAAATTATTCCAAGCATATTGCGATTCATTTTTATGCAAAGTTCCTAAATTCCCAATATTTAAACTTCCGATTTTTTGACTTATAAATTGATTAATATAAGCTTCCAGTTGCAAATTTGCTTGTTCAACAGAAATACCCAAATCATCTGCGATAAATGTATAAAATTGTTTTGAAGGCTTTTCATGAACTGATTCAAGGATAATTTGTTCTTTAGGGGCAACAAGTATATTGTTTTCCCAATAGGCCTCCTGTTTGTGCCATTTTAATATTCCTATTCCAGGTAGTACCAAATGACCAAATTTTATAAAATATTGAATTAAGCTATTATTCATAATTATTTTCTAAACGAATATACGATTCCTCCCAGTAATTGCACGCCTAATGATGGATAATCTAACCATCTTTCATATGGCCTATCCAATAAATTCTCTCCTTTTACCCAGGTACTCCAATTCGATGTTAATTTATATTGCACCATTGCATTTAATACGTAAGCATTCTTCATGTCAACTGGCAATTTCTTTTCATTTGACAAAGTTGCACCAGTCCAAAATTTAATACCGCCAGATACATTCCACTTATTGGTTGGCAACCAATTGATTTTACTATCTAATTCCATTGGCAAAATACCCCAAGGTTTTGCATTATCTAGCAATGAGTTAAATTGTATGTATTTAAACTTGTTTACCAATAATAATTTATCACTAAACTGATATCGCAAACTTGCTTCTAATTCAATTGTAGAGGCTTCTTTTTCAAACAAAGCATTATAAAGGACACCATTGATGATTGCATTAACATTAGGCAATCGATTAAACAAAGGCAAATTTTTATAATTATTCAATGATAAGTTGATTCCATAATCTAATCGTTTGCCAGCGTTAACCTGAACTTCAATAAACTTTTTATCATGGGTTGTCATTTCAATAGTAGATGGCACGCTAATCCATGGATTAGTTGACACCAATGTAGTGTATTGATTATTTATAATCTCCGTGTTCCAACCAGCCATAATAATATAATTAGAATCAGCTAATTTCCTTTTAAAGGAAATTAAAGGGTATAAATTAAATTTGCCATTTTCAAAAGTTGGACTAACCCCCAAATCAATAAAGCTATTAAATTTATTCATTTGAATAGCAGGGGTCATAAAAATAAAACTATTATTATTACCAGTATTTGATTTTGATTTCAATTGATTATAGCTATAATCAACGTTAAGGTTAAAATTGATGTCTGACTTATACTTAATGTAAATGTTATTCTTGAATTCAACCCAATTGTTTGTAGCACCAGTAAATCCCTCAAAATGTTCATAGTTTAAGATTGGCTTGTATTGAACATTTCCGAATTCACTTTTATCATTTAACCAAGCTATTGATGCACCAGTTAGATAATAATTTTGTTTGTAATTAGCAATTGGGAACAAAGTTGCGTCTGGCACCAATCCATATCGATTTCTTTCACTTTGTTTATAATATAATTTTGAAATCAGACGATTATGATCATTTATATTGATACTATTCAAATAATTAATCCCAATTTCATTTAAAGTTTGCAAGTGATGTAATCCATTATATGCATTATTGTAGATATTTATCGAATGTGTATTTTCATAGTAATCTTTAAAATTATAGTTAACATCAATATCTCTTTGTAAATAATTTCCAAAGCCTACTTTAACACTTCCATTATTATTGTGTATTAAACTGTCTGATTTATAACTTCTTGGCACTAATGAAATGGGCTTGTAATGAAAACTTAAATTTTGGCTAGGCACATTATATTCAATATGCAATGAGGATGTATCATTCTGCACTGTTGCATTATTGAAATTTATTTTAGCTAAATTCTTAAGCTGTGGTTTAAAATCAGATAATATTGTTACTACTTTCTCCGGCACAGAGTCTGTTTTAATTGGGGGCGGCACCTGAATTGCACTATTATAATTAGAGGAATTATTGTTATTTTTTGAAATTTTAACAGTATTCTTTTTTGCAACTTTCAAACTTTTTTTACTCGAAGATTTCTTACTTGTTTTTTGAGTTAACTTATGACGTTTTTGAGCGCTTATGGTACCCAAAAAACACAAACCGCAAACTACTAGAAAAATATATTTAATTAAATGCTTCATAATCTTACTTTACTTGATGTTTGAATTTTCAACTAACATTTTTAACTTGTTAGCCGCTTCTGTTTTTAAATCATCAATACTTGCATTTTCAGCAACACTTTTATAGGTAGCAATCGCATTGAAATTATCTTTTTGTGCAACATAAATATCACCTAGTAATATATATGTTTTAGTCACCCAATATTCATAAGCCGCCTGTTTTTTAATTACTTCAAATGAAGTTTTTTCGGCTGAGGCTAAATCACCTTGATCTAAATACAATTTCGCTAGTAAATAATGTGCTTCGGCAGTTATAGTCGAGGAGCTTGTTTTAATTACATTTTTTAAAGATTGAATAGCTCCAGTTGTATCACCTTTGATAACGTTTTGATGGTAAACTGCCATATTCGCCATTATAATATCATCAGATGCAGCAGTCTTTTCTTGCAAAATTAAAGTGGCAATTTTAGCACAATCTTCCCAATGCTCCGATTTATAAGAACATCTCAATAAGCCCTTTAATGCTTCTACTTTGTTTTCTTGTTGGGTTGCAATACTATTTAAAATATTAAAATATTTTTCAGCTACTTGATATTGTTTTAAATTGAAGTAGTTTAATCTTGCTGCAAGCAATGCTGCACGTTCGGCAAATTTATTTGTTGACTGGTCAGCAACTCTTGCAAAATATACTGCAGCGGTATCATACATTTGTTGTGAATAGGCGATTTCAGCAACAATATTATTAGCTTCTACTTGGTTTTTTCCATTTGGAAATTGTATCAAATAACTACTTAAGCCTTGCATAGTTTCCGTATATTTCTTTTGTTCATATTTAATCATTGAAGCCCTATATGTAAGCGAATCCTGTTCACTAAATGACAATGGCTTACCATGTTCATTCATAAACTGAACAAATAATTCAGGCTTTTGATCTTCAATAAAAATATTACGCACAAATTCAATGGAATTATCACTCTCTATAGATTTAGGATAAGTACTGATTAGATCTTTGAAAGTTTCAAGCGCTATTTGGTTTTTATTTAAATTGAAATATACTATCCCTAATTTATAAGAAGCTTGTGGATAATAATTACTTGCTTTTTTATTTAAAAGGATTTTTGTGAGCGGAGCAATTGCTTCTTGATAATTTTCATGGTTGGTATAGGTATCAGCTAATTCCATGTACGCATCATTTATGTATACAGAATTTGAGAATTGAATATCAAAATCTTTTAAGATTTGTATTTTCTCTTTAACTTGACCCATCCCCCCTGTAATTATTGCCTTTTGAAGTGTTGCATAATCCGTATAATCCCATCCAAAATCAATTACTTTTTGATATGATTGCAAAGCCTGTTTAAATTGCTTTTGCATCAGTTGACAATCGGCAATTCTTAAAAAAGCTTCCTTTTGATAGGCTTCAATCATATTACTATGATTGTATTTAGAAACAATTAAAAAGTTTTCCTGTGCCTTGGCATATAAACCCTTTTTCAAATAACAATAACCTAAAGAATATCTTGCATGTCTTTGATTTACTTCGGGCAATTCAACTGGATCTAATAAAAAATGTTCGAACTGCTCAATTGATTCATCTACTCTCCCCATTCTGTACAATAATTCACCTAACCAAAACTGAACCTGAGGTAAAACTTTAGAATTATAAGGTGTGTTTAATACTTTATTAAGTAGATTATAAGCTTGTTCAACATGACCATCATTGATATCAATGCTGGCCTTACCTAAAAGCATATTAGGATATAATTTCAGTAAATCTACAGAGGGCTGATTAATAGACTCATATGCCTCCAATGCCTGAACATAGTTATTTGTTAAAGTTAAAGATGCTACCCATACTGATTTTGCTTCACCAAAGTAAACTGAGTTTGGATAGGAAATCATGAATTTATCTAGTGCAGAAACTGCAACACTATATTCTTTTAATTCTGCTGCTAGTTTTGCATAGTTAAATAATGAAATTTCTTTTTGAGTGCTATTTAAGCTTTTTGTAGAACAAATTAAAAAAGCATTTTTAGCACCTTGTTTATCATTCACTTTTAAATAAGAGGTAGCTAATAAATACATGCTATTTTGACCTAAGGAATCTTCCACATTAGCTAATTGCTTAAACCCTTCAATTGCTTTGGGCCAATTTTCCGATTGAAAATAACAAAAAGACAATTGATATAAATCTTGAGGATCCACTTTTTTCTGCTGTTCTACAAAACCTGCCAAATAAGGTAACGCTTTTTGAAATTGTTTTTTCTCGAACAATAAATGACCCATTAATTGCTTTAACTGAACCTCATAGAATTGATTGTTTGTAGATAATGCTTTTTCGCAATTTTCCATTGCCTTGTCAATATCACCTAAAAAATAATACAATTGACTTACATAAAATGGAGTCAATTTAGCGTATGCCTTGTTTGTAGAAGCAATTTGAAAATAATTTAAGGCTTCTTTAAATTCCTTTTTTTCTAATGAAATAAACCCTGCATAATAATTAGCATCAGTATAAAAAGGATTATTCACTACCTGTCTAACCGTGTTTAGTAAACTAGATGCTTTATCCCACTTACCAGATTTAAAATACAAATAACCTTGCTGGTACTTCATCAATGTGATTTCATTATTGTCAAGATCATCAATGCTAACTAATGCGTAGGAATTTAGAGATTGTAGATCCTTATGTTTATCGAAATAGTATTTACCTAATAAAAAATGTACTCTTGAAATATAAATTCTGTTATTTGATTTTTTGATAAATTCATTTGCCAGCTTTTCCGCAAAATATTTATTTAGTGCTAAAGAAAGTGCTATATAATGATAACTAATGTCCTCCGTTTTTGTAGAAAAACTATAAGCAGATTCAAAATTTGAATAAGCAGTATTGGTATCCCCTGCTTTCAATGCAAATAATCCTTTTTCAAAAATCGCTTTGGCTGGATGGTTATAATCAATTGACTGCGCCTTGACTTTCACCTGATTTAATAAAGTAAAAAGAAAAAGAAACCCACATAAAATCGATTTTGTATTTTGTAGCATAGATCCTGAAATTTATAATACCATAAAATTAAGCCCTCTTTATAGAACGATTAGTTAAATGATGATATTGTGGAAAAACAGATTGATTGCTTAATTTTGTCAACATATACCCAAAAAGAGAATTATGTACGAATATAACACCCAAGTAAGAGTAAGGTATGCCGAGGCTGATCCTATGAATGTAGTTTATTACGGAAACTATGCCCAATACTTTGAAGTAGCAAGAGTAGAAAGCCTTAGGAATCTCGGTATTAGTTATAAAACAATTGAAGAAATGGGTATTATGCTGCCTGTTGTAGAATTGAATATAAAATATTTGAGGCCTGCGAAATATGATGATTTACTAACCATCAAAACAATGATCAAAGAACTGCCAATAGATCATCGTATTCAATTTGACCAAGAAGTATATAATGAAGAGGGTAAATTACTGACAATTGGTATTGTCAAGCTTTACTTTATGGATAAAAACCTAAGTAAAAGATCGGAAATGCCCCATTTTTTACGTGAAAAACTAAGTCCTTACTTTGTATAAATAGCCATTAAACCAACCTTTTATGGGATTTTTTGGTTTAATTTGCAACCTAATTAATTTATCATTTAATGAAGTCAATACAAGCTACAATTATCACTATTGGTGATGAGCTTTTAATAGGTCAAGTGATCGATACCAATAGCGCTTATATTGCTCAATCATTAAACTCAATTGGAATTTCAGTCAAAAATAGAATTGCAGTAGGCGACTCAAAAATTGACATAATTGATGCACTTAAAGTAGCAGCAAATACCAGCAATATTGTTATTTTAACAGGTGGTTTAGGACCAACAGCGGATGATATCACAAAACCTTTATTAAATGATTTCTTTGGAGGCAAAATGGTCATTCATCAACCTACCTTAGACCACATTACTGATATTTTCGTAAATAAGTACAAACGACCAATGATTGAACGAAATCGTAAACAAGCCGAAGTGCCTGATGTTTGCGAAGTACTATTTAATGAAACAGGAACAGCACCTGGAATGCTTTTTAAGAAAGATGGCGTTTTTTACTTTTCTTTACCTGGAGTGCCACATGAAATGAGACATTTAACGGATAATCATGTGATACCAACCATTGTAAATAATTTTACAACTACTCCAATTATTCATCGTACATTATTAACTGCAGGTATTGGAGAGTCTTTTTTAGCAGAGTTAATAGCTGATTTTGAAAATAATCTACCTGAGCATATAAAATTAGCCTATTTACCCAATTTCGGGATGGTTAGATTAAGACTTACCGCATCGGGATTAAGTGAGAATGAATTGAAAATCAGCATAGAAACACATTTTGCTCAACTTAAATTAGCAGTTGAGGAACATTTGGTTACTGATTTGGATGAAAACATGGAAGTTGTGGTTGGAAAGTTACTAAAAGCAAATAACCAAACCGTTGCCACAGCCGAAAGTTGTACTGGTGGTTATATTGGTCATTTACTATCTAAACACGCTGGATCATCACAATTCTACACTGGCGGTATCATTAGCTACGATAATCGCATAAAAACCGAGTTTTTAGATGTACCTGAGCATATATTGCAGACAGTTGGTGCAGTTAGTCAGGAAGCAGTGGAACAAATGGCTAAGGCTGTTAGAGAGAAAATGAACGCCGATTTTGCCGTTTCAGTGAGTGGAATTATGGGACCATCTGGTCAAACTGACGAAAAACCGCTTGGAATGGTTTGGATTGGAGTCGCAAACAAGGAAAAAGTAGTTTCAAAAGTGTTTTATTTAAGGTTTGATCGTTTGCGTAATATAGAAGTTACTGCTAATCAAGCCATAAATTTACTTAGGTTGTTAATAATCAATAAGATTTAGTCTTATTTTTGCTTAAAATTACCCCATATGCCTCTTGTTGATTTGGTGATGCCTAAATTGGGTGAAAGTATAATGGAAGCAACCATTTTAAAATGGTACAAGCAAGTAGGTGATACTATTAATCTTGATGAAACACTATTGGATATAGCTACAGATAAAGTTGATAGTGAAGTACCTTCTACCGTTGGTGGAATAATTAAAGAAATTTTATTCGAAGTAAACGCCGTGGTGCCAATTGGCGCTGTCATTGCACGAGTTGAATCGACTGGCGCAAATGTTTCAACAATCATTACAACACCGGTTGTTGTTCCAAATGCAATTGCAGAACAACCCACTGTGAAAATAGTGGAAGAAGTTCCTTACACACCTACCCCATCTAATTCAATAGATTCAAATACAAACTCTTCTTTTAAGAGTGAACCAAATTCGAATGATCCAAGGTTTTATTCTCCTTTGGTTTTAAATATTGCACAAAGTGAAGGGATAAGCTTAAATGAACTTCAAAACATTAATGGAACAGGAAGTCAGGGACGAATTTCCAAAAAAGATATTTTATATTATATCAGTGCTAAAAAAGCAGGCACCTTAGTTTCAATAGTTACTAATGCTCCTATAAATAGTAATAACACTACCACTCAAAGCATTCCTGTTGTACCAACCCAAACAGCGACACCTAGCAAGCCATTAGATGAATTATTAAACGATCATGCTAACTTCATTGCTCAAAATAGTGCAACTAAAATTGCGAATCCTGCTGATGTAATCCTTACTGGCAATACTGAAATTGTAGAAATGGACAGAATGCGCAAGTTGATTGCGAAACACATGGTTGACAGTGTTCAAACAAGTCCACATGTCACTTCATTTGTGGAGGCCGATGTTACCAATATGTTTGTATGGAGAGATAAGGTAAAGCAACTTTTTGAAAAAAGAGAAGGTACTAAATTAACATACACTCCAATGTTTTTGGAATGTATTGCAGCAGCTTTAGAAAAATTCCCTTTAGTAAATAGTAGTTTACAAAATGATCAAATTGTTTACAAGAAAGATATAAATATTGGAATGGCAACTGCCTTACCAACTGGAAACTTAATAGTACCTGTTATTAAAGGAGCAAATCAGTTAAGCATTGTAGGTTTAAGTAAGGCAGTTAATGATCTTGCTAATGCTGCAAGAAATAATCAATTAAGACCTGCTGATACACAAGGGGGGACTTTCACCGTAACTAATGTTGGTACTTTTGGCAGTTTAATGGGCACTCCTATTATCAATCAACCACAAGTTGCCATACTTGCTTTAGGCGCAATTAAAAAACGCGCAGTAGTAGTTGAAACACCACAAGGTGATGCAATTACCGTTAGACATATGATGTACTTGTCAATGAGCTACGACCACAGAATTGTTGATGGTGCAATCGGTACACAATTTTTAGCAGCCGTTGTAAAAGCATTCGAAAACTGGGATCCAAATAGGCAATGGTTTCAATATGTTTAATTACAACTCATTATAATTTGCTTATTAAAAAGCCCTTGAAACTTCAAGGGCTTTTTAATTTTATCCAAGTTTAAAACAGGATAAATAAAGTAAATAGAATTATTGCAAACCCCAATCACGACCTTTCATGATTGCTGGAACACCTTTACTCATCCAAGTAGGCATTGTATCACCTTTTAAATAGTAATCAAAAAATTGTTGCTCTCTTATTTGAATATCTTTTCTATTTTTTCGCTCAACTAAATTATGTGCTTCATTATTATATACAAGTAACCATATCTTTTTATTCAATCTTCGCATTGCAGTAAAATATTCAATTCCTTGATACCAAGGCACCGCATCATCTGCATCATTATTCATTATTACAAGCGGCGTAGTTACTTTTGGCAAGGAAAATAATGGAGAGTTTTTGATGTATAAATCTGGACGCTCCCACAAACTTGCACCAATACGACTTTGTTGTTTTTCATATTGAAATTGTCTAACAACTCCTGGGCCCCATCTAATTCCACCATAAGCACTAGTCATATTAACCACTGGAGCTCCTGCCCAAGCTGCAGCATATAAATTTGTTTTAGTAATTAGATAGGCAATTTGATAACCTCCCCAACTTTGTCCTTGCAACCCAACTTTAGTACTATCAATAAACCCTTTTTGAATCATGGCTCTAGTACCACTTAAGATATAGTCATAAGCTCCTTGACCAGGATATCCTTTTTGATACCAAATATCAGGGACAAAAACAATATAACCACGGCTAGCAAAAAATGGAATATTTAATCTTGATGGAGTTGGAGCAGGTGCTAAATAATTGTGTAATGTTTGATTATTTCTTTCATAAAAATAAACAATCATTGGATATTTCTTTTTAGGATCAAAATCCTCTGGATAATACAAGATACCTTCGGCAGTTTTCCCAGTATACGCTTTCCATGAAACCAATTCAGTACTCAACCAATTGTATTGTTTTTGTTGTTCATTGATGCTAGTAAATTGCTTGGGTGTTTGTTGATTAACAGCTAATTGATACCCGTATAATGCAGGTGCATTTTTTTCATCCTCTTGCATTACAACAAAATCATTTGAATTTTTGGCTTTTTCAACACTTGTCAAGTGCATTGGAATTTTATTAATAACCGTCAATAAATTGTTCCCTATTGTTAACATCGCAATGGACTCTGACTTATCCTTTTCATTGAACCCTTTTAATAATATTGTATCATTGACTTGAATCGTTTTACGATCCTCATCTGTTTCAACAAAACGATAACTTGTCTTTGTGTTTCTACCATTCGTTAATGCTATGGAAGGTCTTACTCCATTAGCATCAACCTTCCATAGATCATATCGATCATATAGTAAAATAGTTTCGTTATCATTCATCCATTTTACAATACCATAAGCACTAGGATCATCGGGAACATCATTTTCCTCATCAAACAAATTGTATTTAATATCTTTCGCTATAATTACAGTTTTCTTAGATTTACTGTTATATACAAAGTATTTCTTTTTAGCTTCATCATAATACAATAGTCGACTACCATCGTATGCACTTGAAATTAATCTGCCTTTCCATGCTTTTTGAACCAACGACCTTGTTCCATTTGAAGTATTAATTTGAAAGATATCTTTAAGACTATATCCTTGCCACTGAGATGGTATTTCATAACTTGAATCTTGGACTGCAAAACTAATTTCACCGTCCCCTTCACTAGTATGAATGATGCTTCGATCTTTTATTTTACCAAAATAAACTACAGATTCATTAGTTGTATTATACACAATTGGGTCTGTGGCCTTTAAATCATTATCCATATTTTTTAACTGAACTGACATTAAAGTTGGATCATTATAATTCCAAATATCTAAACCAGCTCTTTCAAATTCAGGTAATGTGGTATCCTTTACTGGCAAAATGGGTTGAACTCCAAATTCAATTTTAGTTCCTGATTTACTAAACTTAATTTTTTTATCCCCTCCAATGGTATAATTCATTGGCATTGACTTATGACTTCGATTCACAACCCTTTTAGCAGAATCAAATTTACTTTCATAAACAGCTAGTTCATAATTTTTTTGTAACGCTTTATCTGTACTATCTGGCTCAACTAAATATGCTAATCTATCCCCTTGCTCATTCCAACTTAATCCATTAGCAGTATTAAAATTATTGCTGATTGCCTTAACAATTGTATCTGTTAAATTTGCTAATAAAACTTTACTACCATTTACTTTGTTTTTTACCTGATACATTGCTAAGCTTTGTCCTTTTGGATCAATTTGATATTGTGCAATATTTAAGAAAGATTTGATTTTATTTGAAGACAAATCCTTCCAAATAAGCTCGGCACCTTCTTTATTAATATCTCCTTTTTTGTCCTTTAAATACACTAACTGATTATTTGCATGTTCAGGCATTTGAAAAGATTTCACTGAAGCGATTTTTTCAAGTAAACCAGTTACAAGATTCACAATTACCAAACTATCTTTTGGCATTTCATCTGGTTTTTTCTTATCCATTTTAGCTTTACGTGTATCTGCAAACAATGGCTTTATTTTCGCCACTAAGAATTGTCCATTTTCACTGAAAACGGCTTGAGCACCTCTTGGAATTTTAATATCCTTATTATTAATACGTTCATTAATAATCAACACAGCATCTCCTTCCTGTGGAGATACTACATAACTAATAAATTTTCCTTGAGGCTGATAAACAACTTCTTTGATACTTTGCCAACTATCATAAACCGTGTGATCAAGCACTTTTTTTTGACCAAATGTGATAAGTACAAGCGTCAAACCAAGAATTGTAAATAATTTTTTCATATTAAAATTAAGTTTAATAAAAACACAACTTTTTGTTGCTAACTTTGTTATGAATATATAACATTGTTTATTTTTATGAGGATTTTTTATACAATCGGCTTAATATTACTTTTCCCATTATTAGTCAATGCACAAAGTGTAGGAAATTTAGCTGGCGAAGTCATTGACAAAGGGACTCAAAAACCTGTTTTTGGAGCCAAAATTCAATTAGTTAACACTAAATATATCACCACATCTGATAGTATTGGGAAATATAGTTTCAAAAGCATTCCAACAGGTCAATATCATATCCTAATACAATCTTTAGGAAGCGTTTCATTACATTTATATAATGTAATTGTAACATCAGGAAATATAAGTTATACAACATCAGAATTAGAACCGGAGGCTGTTACCTTAAAGGAAGTAACTGTTGGAAATATTAAAAAAACAGTTAGGGCGGCAACTTTAGAAACGCCTTTGAGCATACAAAAATTAACTGCCGAAGAAATCAAATCAAGTCCGGGGAGCAATTTCGACATTTCAAAAGTAGTACAATCATTACCTGGTGTTACCGGATCTGCAAGTACTGGACTTGGATTTAGAAACGATATCATTGTTAGAGGAGGCGCACCCAATGAAAATGTATTTTATTTAGATGGAATAGAAATCCCTGTAATCAATCACTTTACCACACAAGGTAGTGCAGGGGGACCTCAGGGTATTTTAAATGTTTCATTTATTGATGAGGTTAAATTATCGACCTCAGCATTTGATGCAAAATATGATAATGCATTGTCCTCTGTATTTGAATTCAAGCAAAAAAGGGGTAATAGTGAAAAAATACAAGGAAATATAAGATTAGGTGCAACTGAAATTGCTTCGACACTAGATGGCCCTTTATCTAAAAATGGAAAGACCACCTATTTACTATCAGCACGTCGTAGTTATTTACAATTTTTATTTAAGGCTCTTGACCTTCCAATTAGACCTAACTTTTGGGATTTTCAATTTAAAGTAACACATGTGATAGATCCTAAAACTACTTTAACCGTTTTGGGTGTTGGCGCAATTGATGAATTTTCATTTGCTGCTCCTAAAAATGCAACTCCTGAAAAAATTTATGCTTTAAATGCTGGCCCCTCAATTAATCAATGGAGCTATACGATTGGTGCCTCTTTAAAAAAATTAATCAATAAAGGTTATTGGAACTTAAGTGTAAGTAAAAGTCACCTAAATAATATCAATGAAAGATATCAAAATAACTTAGGTCCCGATAAAGGAGAAAAAACATTAGACTATGTTTCCAACGAAGCTGGAGAAAATCTACGATGGGATATCACTAAAAATTTCATTGGCATTAAATGGACTACTGGTGTAAATCTCCAAAATATCAATTATGATAATAGCACTAATCAATTATTAAGATACAATACTTTAACATCTATAAATAGTACTACACAAATAGGAAATCCTATAATTTTAAATTATTCAACTAATTTGAATTATCAAAAATATGGTGCATTTTTCCAAATGGGGAAAAGAGCATTTAATAATAGATTAGGAATTAGTGCAGGTATTAGAAATGATGGCAATAATTTTACTAGTGATGGCAATCAAATTACAAAAAGAATATCTCCTCGTTTCAGTGTAAGCTATGTATTAACTGATAAAATTAATTTAAACGCATCTATTGGAAAATATTATAAAATGGAGCCTAATACCGTTTTAGGTTTTAGAGATGCAAATAATAACTATGTAAATAAATCAACAGACTATATATCAAGCACACACTATGTAACGGGAATTGAATATATCCCATCTGAGTCCACTCGATTTACTGGAGAACTATTTTATAAAAAATATAACAATGTAGCGATTAGTGTAAATAAAGGCATTAGCTTAAGTAATCTTGGTGCTGATTTTAATATTTTAGGGAATGAACCAGTTATTAGTGCTGGACTAGGAAAAAGTTATGGGTTTGAATTATTTGCTCAACAAAAATTAACAGACAGATTTTCGGGTATAATTTCTTATAGTTTTTTCAAAAGTGAATACACTAATATCAACAACAATTATATTCCAAGTGCTTGGCAAAACACTAACCTAATAAGTATTACAGGAGGATATAAATTTAAAAAGAATTGGGAACTTGGAATTAAATTTAGATACCAAGGTGGTACACCATACACACCTTATGACATGAATCTAAGTAAAATTAATTTCGCTACTTTAGGCCTTGGTGTATTTGATTATACAAAAATTAATAGTTTAACAAATAAGCCTTTCCATTCAAGTGATTTAAGAGTTGACAAAAAGTACAATTACAAAAAGACAACGCTTGACTTTTTCTTAGATGTAACGAATTGGTATGGAGCAAAATCAGTAGCACCTCCATTTTATGTTTTCTCGGCAAATTCTGATGGAACTTTTAAAACTACAGATGGTGCTGCTTTGAAAAAAGATGGATCAAATGCAATTGTTAAATTATTTGACAACAATCAAATATTCATAACACCAACATTTGGATTTATTTGGGAATTTTAAAAAGTAAAGGCGGCGTATTTAATTAAATCCTATAGCGGAAGCTACTAAGCATCCACTTTTTTGATAAGCTTTATAAATTTACCGGTAATATATAACCATTGCATATTTAGTACGCCCAAAATAGCTTCTTTAATAATGCCTTTTGACATTTTACTTACCCCTATTTTGCGATCTATAAATTTGATTGGCACTTCTTTTATTTTAAAACCTAATCTCCATGATGCAAATTTCATTTCAATTTGAAAAGCATAACCAATAAATTTTATATTATCTAAATTCATCGAAGACAACACCTTATTTTTATAACAAACAAATCCAGCTGTTGGGTCCTTCACTGGCATTCCAGTGATTATTCTAGTATATGCCGAACCTCCTTGTGAATATATTTTTCTGTCTAATGGCCAATTTTCGGTAGTACCACCCTTTACATATCTGCTACCAACAGCAACATCTGCACCTTCATCACATGCAGCACATAATCTATCAAGATCTTTTGGATCATGTGAAAAGTCGGCATCCATTTCAATAATGTAATCAAAATTGTTTTTTAAAGCCCATTTAAACCCATGAATATATGCCGTTCCTAAACCTAATTTACCAGCTCTACATTCAATAAATACACGGTCAGGATGTTCCGAAATGATAGACCTTACTATATCAGCAGTACCATCAGGTGAACCATCATCAATAACTAAAATGTGATAATTAGATTTAAATGATAAAACAGTATTTATGATTGATGAGATATTTTCTTTCTCATTATAGGTAGGTATTAAAACAATTTTTTTCACTAGTGTATTTTGTGGGGGAACAATTACTTAAAATTACAAAATTTTATAATAAATATTATATATATTATTTATTTAATATTGACTTATTTAATATTTCGGTTAGCTTTTGTTTTGTATGTAATGCAAAATCACCTTTCATCATCCAATCATAATATTGAGGTTCATCTTTCAAAACTTGTACAACCGATTTGCCTTTGTGTTTACCAAAATTGAATACGGGTATGCCATTTTCATAACTAAGTCTGCGTGCGAAATCGATAATTTCGTCCTCGCCAGTAAATTTAACAATGGATTCGACGGTATTTCCAATTTCCGGATATTTATCAATTTGGGCTTCTAAAATTTCCCAAGTGGCTGTCGCATCTGCTTCGGCAGTATGTGCATCCTGTAACACCTTTTTGCAGTAAAATTGATAAGCAGCTGATAAAGTTCTAGGTTCCATTTTATGGAATACCTTTTGCACATCTAATAATTTACGATCTTCCATTTCAACATTGATACCTGCACGTAAAAATTCTTCGTTCAGCATAGGTACATCAAAACGATTACTATTAAATCCTCCAATATCAGCACCTTCCATGAACTGTTTCATTTCATTTGCCATTGCTTTAAAGGTAGGTGCATCTTTTACCATGTCATCAGTTATACCGTGTACATCTGAACTATCTTTGGGAATGGACATTTCAGGATTAACTAATCTTCTTTTTACCTGCTTAGTTCCATCTAAACCTATTTTAACTATGGCAATTTCAACAATACGATCGGTATTTACATTGGTACCTGTTGTTTCTAAATCAATGAAACAAATTGGTTTGGATAGGCTTAATGGCATAAAAAAAATTATTTCCGAAGTTAACCATTATTTGGCAACTATAATGTGTGTTTTTCGTATTTCCGAACGATTTAAATTACCTAAATTTGGCCTATAAATGAATATATGAACTGGTTAACACTAAATTCCGAAAATCAAATAGAATTAATACTAAAGGCATCATTCGCAAAGCCTCAAGTTATATTCAAACATAGTACTACTTGTAGCATTTCAAAAATGGCATTTTCCAGATTTGAAAGAGCAGAAGCACCTGAAACGATTGACTTTTATTATTTAGATTTATTGAGTTTTAGACCTATATCTACAGCAGTTGCCGAAGCATTTAAGGTACACCACGAATCACCGCAAGTGATTTTAATTAAGAATGGAGTATGTATCTATGATGAGAGTCATTATGGTATTATGATGGATGAAATAATTGAGCAAGCTGCAGTATAAACAATAATTGGGAATTCAATTATTGGCATTTTTCAATTATTAAAGCACTTGCACCTCCGCCCCCATTACAAATTGCAGCAGCTCCATATTTTCCATTATTTTGATCAAGTACATTAATCAAAGTGACTACTATTCTAGCTCCACTGCATCCTAATGGATGACCAAGAGATACTGCACCCCCATTTACATTTACTTTGTTTGCATCTAAGTTTAATAACTGTGTATTAACTATTCCAACAACTGAGAAGGCTTCATTAAATTCAAAGAAATCAATTTGTCCTGATTTTAAATTTGCTTTTGCTAAAGCTTTGGGAATGGCTAATGCAGGCGAAGTTGTAAACCATTTTGGGGCCTGCTCCGCATCTGCATAACTTACAATTTTAGCAAGTGGTTGTATCCCTAGTTCATTAACCTTTTCACCACTCATTAATATCAATGCAGCAGCACCATCATTCATTGTACTTGCATTCGCAGCTGTCACTGTACCTTCCTTACTAAAAGCAGGATTTAATTGAGTAACCTTATCAAACTTCACATTGAATGGTTCTTCGTCATTTTTAATAATTAAAGGTTCTCCATTTTTTTGCGGAATTGCAACTGGAATAATTTCTGAAGCAAATAATCCTTTTTCAGTGGCAGCTTGTGATTTTTGATAACTTGAAATTGCAAATGCATCTTGATCAGCACGCGAAATATTATTTTCTTTAGCACATAAATCAGCAAAATTTCCCATTGCAACTTGATCAAATGCATCTACTAACCCATCTTTTGCCAAACCATCTTGCATAGTAAAATCCCCGTATTTATTTCCCCATCTTTGCTTAGTATTATAAAATGGTACGTTGCTCATACTTTCCATACCACCTGCAATAATAATATCAGCATCTCCTAATAAGATATTTTGAGTTGCCATAGCAATAGCTTTCATTCCACTCGCACATACCTTATTTACTGTTGTTGCTATTACTGTATCAGGAAGCCCTGCGCCTTTACTAGCTTGTCTTGCAGGAGCTTGACCTAAACCTGCTTGAATAACTGAACCCATAATTACTTCATCTACAAAAATTGGGTTTAGTTGTACTTTGTCTAATGCTCCTTTTATAGCAATTGCACCTAATTGTGTTGCAGTCAATGATTTTAAACTTCCTCCAAATGAACCTATTGGTGTTCTAACAGCAGCAACAATAAAAACTTCTTTTGCCATAAATTTCATTTTAGAAATGTAAATATAAAGTGAGCTAAAATTAATAATTTACTCAGTAGCACTAACCGATTCCATTGGTGGTTCAGGTACTAAACGAATACCACCTTCTTCGATAGTAATTAATTTAGACTTATACAATATCCCTACATTCATTTTAAATGCTTTTTTACTCATTGCGAAAAAAGCATAAATATCTTCGGGACTTGATTTGTCATGATAAGGCAAAAATCCTTTATGCAATTTCAATAATTTAATTATAGTTTGCTGATCACCATCTAATTTTTCCCCTCCTTGCTTTCCAATGCCTATATCTAATTTATTGTCCTCTCTAATTTTTTTAACATACGCCTCGTCAATAAACTGACCAATATGTAGGTGGGTGAACACTTCATTTTTATAAACTAACCCTTGATGCACTTGATTCACAATGACAACATAGCCAATTTCAGATTCTCGATAAACTTGTACTTTAACCTTCTCCCCTTCTTTAACAGTTAAATAATCATTGCTAATTTGATTATCAATTTTTTCTGTCGCAGCAACTCTTCCAGTTTGTTTGTCAATATATAATTTCACTAAATATTTACCCCCCAAACGCATGGTAGATAATTGTTGTGAAGCAGGTACAAATACATCCTTCATTAAACCCCAATCCATAAAAGCGCCTTGACGTGTTACTTCTACCACTTTTAAAGCTGCAATATCCCCCACAACAGCATAAGGTTCCTGTGTAGTTGCAATTAATCGATTATCTGAATCATGATAAACAAAAACACTAATTGTATCTCCAACTTGTAATCCTGATGGCACAAATCGTTTTGGCAATAAAATACCTTCTTCACCATCATCCATATAAAAACCAAAGTCTACCTTTCGATCTACGCGTAATAAATTAAATTGACCTACATTAACAGTTGACATGGCTTTTGCTTTTGATATTGGATTTAAAACCTTTATATAAATTTAGAACAATTCTGGCTGTTCGTCGTTAGGATCTTTTATGACTACTTTTGTTTCCCATTCCATTTCGATGGTTTTGTTATAATCAGTCAATTTTGTACCAACGGCTTTCCAGCCCATGATATCGACAATCTTACTTACCTTAAATTTAGCTTTTCGTACTTGTGTGCCCTTTCCTGTATTTACTACTAAAATGGGCTCAATTGAAGTTGAAACTGCAGCTAAATAATTACCATCCCCTTCTTTAATACAACAGAATGGAGACCTTAAAGTAGTGGTTTCAATCTTGAAACGCTTAATATTAAATTGCAATTTGTCCTTATCTAAATACACAGCAGTGACTACTTTGTCAGGATTGAACTTTTCAATACTTAACACTTTTTCCGGATCAAACCTTTGTGAAGTTTCGGTATCTATCACTTCATAGTATCCATCCTTAGTAAACACTAATAATTTTTCATCTTCGAAAGTGCCTAAATAAATTCCTTTTTCTTCATTATTTAAACGACCGAATTTATCATCAAACCAAAGCTTACGGCCAACAAGTGTACTCTTGCCTGCTTCTTTTAAACGAACAGTTTTAATTGGATATTTAGTAACCTGATTTCCAACACTGCTCCTTCCTTTAACTTCCAATGTTTCAAAATAGAAATCAAATTCTTTTATTCTTGCAGTACAATTTGGACTTAAAATAATTTTAACCGACTCGGCTTCTCCATTGGCATTGACTGACATGTAATGCACTTTAGATTTTTCTACACTTTTAGCCAATGGATATTCTTTATCACGCGTAACCCCTGTTACGTTAAATCGTTTTGCATAACTAATTGCACTTGCTCCATCCACATAAACCATATTATAGGTAGTACGCTCATCATTCTTTTGGAATACAGCAGCATGTATAATATCCTTACCTATAAATACTTTATCTGATACTTTCACCACTTTCATAATGCCAGACTTAGTAAAAGCAATAATATCATCATAGTCAGTGCAATCACAAAGGAATTCATCTTTCTTTAAACTCGTACCTATAAATCCTTCTGCTTTGTTAATATACAATTTCGTGTTTGCAATGGCAACTTGCTTAACTTGAATAGTATCAAATTCTTTAAGTTCCGTTTTACGCTCTTTGCCTTTCCCATATTTCTTTTGCAAACCTTCGTAATAACTCACAGCATAGTCCACCAAGTTATCCAAATGATGCTTAGTTTCTTTAATTTCTGCTTCAATATTCTTTATTTGCTGAATCAAATCTTCGATATCTAATTTATAAATTCTTCTAACTGGCTTATCAGTCAATTTCAATAAATCTTCTCTCTCAATTGGCTTTTTAAATTTCTTTTTAAACGGTTCAAAAGCTTTATCAATTGCATCAATTACTTTTTCCCAGTTCAAATGTTTTTTCTCTAACTCTTGGTAAATTTTTTCTTCAAAAAATATTTTTTCTAAGCTAGTGAAATGCCATTTGCTTTCTAATTCTTTTAACTGAATTTCTAATTCAGCTTTTAACAATGACTTAGTATGTTCAACCGAATATTTCAATAAATCACTTGCACCTAAAAACTGAGGTCTATTGTCAACAATAACACATGCATTTGGAGAAAGACTTATTTCGCAATCAGTGAATGCGTACAAAGCATCAATAGTGATATCGGGAGAAATACCAGTTGCGAGGTCAATTTGAATTTCAACTTCGGCAGCAGTAACATCGGTCACTTTTTTAATTTTGATCTTTCCTTGGTCATTTGCCTTAGTGATGCTCTCCATTAACTGCGTTGTTGTAACACTATAAGGAACGTCTTTAATTAACAAGGTCTTTTTATCTAACTCTTCGATATGTGCACGAACTCTTACTTTACCACCACGTCTTCCATCATTATAGTTGGAGGCATCAATCATGCCACCGGTTTGAAAATCAGGCAATAATTCAAATTTACGTCCTCGTAAATGTTTAATACTTGCTTCTAATAATTCATTAAAATTATGAGGAAGAATTTTAGTAGATAATCCAACCGCAATTCCATCCGCACCCTGTGCTAATAATAATGGGAATTTCATTGGCAAAGTGACTGGTTCATTTTTACGACCATCGTAACTCAACGCCCATTGTGTAGTTTTTGCATTAAAAGCAACTTCTAAAGCAAACTTACTTAATCTAGCCTCAATGTATCTTGATGCAGCAGCAGAGTCTCCTGTTCGCACATCACCCCAGTTACCCTGTGTTTCAACTAATAAATTCTTTTGTCCAATATTCACTAAAGCATCTCCAATGCTAGCGTCTCCGTGAGGATGATACTGCATACTTTGACCAATAATATTTGCCACCTTATTAAATCTTCCATCATCCATTTCCTTCATGGCATGTAAGATTCTTCGTTGCACCGGTTTTAAACCATCCTCAATTGCAGGAACCGCTCTTTCTAAAATTACATACGATGCATAGTCCAAAAACCAGTTTTTATACTGTCCTTGAACACCTGATTCATTTTCCGTTACCCTACTTAAATTTTTCTCTTTTGCCATATCTATTCTTAATTTGAACTTTATAAAAGTTCATTAAAGTCGGTAAGTGTCTTCACTACCGTCTACTAAACTATTTAATTCCACAAAAACAATATCAGTTATCGCCGTCAATTCATGCCAAACATTTGCTTGAATTAAAACCCTAACAGGTGCGACCAACTCAATTGTCTCTTCATTATTTGTTTCCAAATCCTTACAATGAAGACTTGCTTTCCCTTGAACTAAAAGCATGTCTTCAGGATTTTTACCAGGCGATACCCCTTTGTGATAATGTCTTCCACTTACACTACCCGCATTTCGGTACACCAACAAAAATTCACCCGTCCTGTTAGTATTAAAAAAATGCAATGCCCCTCGTTCATCACTTGCTTTCAAATCAATTGGGCTTACTTTTATGCGCATTTTCTTAGATACTATTTAAAAAATTATTATTCTGCTTCCCCTTCAATTACTAGCGCCAATCCTCCTGGCATTTGAACAATCATATCTTTCCAACCCTTTTCCCAATCTCCCACTATAACTAATTTTCCTGCTTCCTCTAAAGCCCTCAATCGATACACTATAAAAGCATCCCCTAATTTAACTTTTAACTTAGTCATGATGTTTGATAATGCACTTGGCAATTTTTGCGCATTTTTGGTAAGCAAGACTAATATATCTTTATCATAATAGCTTACATTAAGACTAATTAATTTTTTACCTCCTTCTAAAAAACGGACACCTTCATTTTCATCACATAATTTTTTCCATTCATCCGGATCTAATTCAAACTCACTTAAAGTAATAGGTCTTGCTAACTTCTTTGCTTTTAAAAATTCTTTAGGTTGAATTTGACTTAAATAGGTAGGATAAAACAATTGTCCTTTTTCATTTAAAAAAGGAAGATTATTTAAATATAAAACTTGGATACGTCCTTGGTACTCTTTAACCTGACTCATAAACCAATAGTAACCTGCAACGTCATGTGCATTTTGTCCCATCCAAATCCAAATCACTTCATTTTCATCATGGTTCAATGCATTGATTAATTGATGAACTGTTAACTTATCATCAACAATATCCAACTGATCATTATATGGCGAAAACGCTAAAACATTTTGCCACCAATCGCGACGGGCTTGGTAACCTTCTGTTTCATATATATTCAATAATGGCCCCACTGCATAATCGTCTTTTATTTCAACAATTTTACCAGCAAGGTTTTCATCCAATTCAATGGCGGCTTCTAATGCAGCAATATCTGCAGTGTTAAATACTAAGTGTATCATGCGCTTTATCTAATTCTACTTTTAAATTATTGATAATAAAATCTTGTCTTTCTTGAGAGTTCTTACCCATATAATATTCCAACAAATGCTGAATATGATCCCCTTGCTCTAAAATAACTGGAGCCAGTTTAATATCTGCATTTATAAATTTTCCAAACTCTTCGGGACTAATCTCCCCTAATCCTTTAAATCGAGTAATTTCTGGTTTACTTCCTAATTCATTTATTGCTTTTTGTTTTTCAGTTTCGTCGTAACAATAAATTGTTTTTTGTTTATTACGAACCCTAAATAAAGGTGTTTCTAAAACAAATACATGTCCCCTTTTAACAAGATCGGGAAAGAATTGTAAAAAGAAAGTAAGCATCAATAAACGAATGTGCATTCCATCCACATCAGCATCGGTAGCAATCACAATATTATTGTAACGCAACCCTTCCAATCCATCTTCAATATTTAATGCATGTTGCAATAAATTAAACTCTTCATTTTCATAAACAACTTTCTTTGTCAACCCAAACGCATTTAATGGTTTACCTCTTAAACTAAATACAGCTTGTGTATCAACATTACGCGACTTGGTGATGCTACCACTTGCAGAATCACCCTCTGTAATAAATAAAGTACTTGCTTGTTGTGTAGCAATGAACATTTCTTTATTTTTTGCTGGCAAATCATCACTTAAATGCACACGGCAATCTCTCAATTTTTTATTATGCAAATTGGCTTTTTTAGCACGCTCATTCGCTAATTTTTTAATACCCGCCAATTCCTTTCGTTCTCTTTCATTTTGCTCAATACGTTTTTTAAGCGCATCTGCAACACCCGCATTTCTGTGTAAAAAATTATCTAACTCTTTTGCTAAAAATTCTGTCACAAAATTCTTCATACTTGGACCACCATCAGCTACATTTTGAGAACCTAACTTTGTTTTAGTTTGGCTTTCAAATACAGGCTCTTGAACACGCACCGAAACTGCAGCAACAATACTAGTTCTGATATCTGATGCTTCATAATCTTTCTTATAAAAATCACGAATCACTTTAACATATGCCTCCCTGAATGCTTGTTGGTGTGTACCACCTTGGGTTGTATATTGGCCATTTACAAAAGAGAAAATATCTTCGCCATAATCATTATTATGTGAAATAGCCACTTCAATATCTTCACCACTTAAATGAACAATAGGATATCTTAATTCGTCGGGATTTGTTTTACGTTCTAACAAATCCAATAAACCATTTTTACTTACAAACTTTTTCCCGTTAAAATGAATCACTAAACCTGCATTCAAATAACAATAGTTCCAAAGTTGGCTCTCGATATATTCGTAAATGAAATGATAGTTTTTAAATACTGTTGCATCAGGTGTAAAAACAACTAATGTTCCATTTGCTTCAGTCGTCTTAACCTCTTTAGTTTCCTCTATTAACTGCCCTTTTTGGAAAGTAGCTGATCGAGATTTTCCTTCTCTAAAAGCGGTTACTGTAAAATCTTCACTCAAGGCGTTAACCGCTTTGGTACCAACACCATTTAAACCAACTGATTTTTGGAAGGCTTTACTATCGTATTTAGCACCCGTATTAATTTTACTTACTACATCAACTATTTTACCCAAAGGAATACCGCGACCATAGTCACGAATAGTAACTGTTTTATCTTGAATCGAAATTTCAACCTGCTTTCCATACCCCATGGTATGTTCATCAATACAGTTATCTATAACTTCTTTGATTAATACATAAATACCATCATCAGCAGCGGTACCATCACCTAATTTACCAATATACATACCTGGTCTTAACCTGATATGCTCTTTCCAGTCCAATGACCTAATGGAGTCTTCGTTATACTCTGCCGCAATCTTTGCTTCTGCCATAATTATCAATACTTTATGGGCATAAAATGCCCTGGTCTAGCTGCAAATCTAATGCTCGAACCTTCTTTTCCAATCTAAAAGGGTACAAAAATGGGCAAATGTGGATAAAAGGATTAATGCCTTATCTTTATCCCATCGAAAAGAATCTTACATATCCAATTATTGACCTTGATTATATCAAAAACAAGGCAATTGAACTTGAAGAAGAAAACCTCAAATTCCAAGATTTTTTGAGGAATTTGGACAGTTTAGGACTTGATAAAGCAGTTTTTGCGCTTTCTGAGTCCATTTCACCTAAAATCGAATGTACCGATTGTGGCAATTGTTGCAAAAGCTTAATGGTGAATATAGACGAGGATGAAGCCAATAATTTATCCGCACATTTAGGACAGTCCAGGGACGAATTTGATGAAAAATACCTAGATAAGGGTGAATCGGGTCGAATGGTTGTAAACGCAATTCCTTGTCATTTTTTAGTAGGCAATAGCTGTAGTGTTTATGAGCATAGATTTGCTGGATGTAAAGAATTTCCAGCTTTTCATGTGCCTGAATTTAACAAAAGGCTATTCACGACCTATATGCACTACGATCGATGTCCCATTATTTTTAATGTAATGGAGACCTTGAAATTGGATACTGGATTTAAGCAAGATTAAGTCTTATTAACAAAAACATTTCCAAAACATTCGGACTATGTCAATACAATTTGGAATTGATTATTTATTAAAAGAAAATCCTAATTGGAAAAATAAGCGAATTGGGTTTTTAACAAATGATGCGGCAAAAACAAATAATGGCATTTCAAGTAGAAGTGCCTTATTAGCAGCTGGATTTAATATAATAAAACTTTTTTCTCCAGAACATGGCATCAAATCAATTGGAGCAGATGGTTTGATGATACAGGACGGGAAAGATGAATTGACTGGTATCCCAATAATAAGTTTATATGGTGTGAAATTTATACCATCTGAGGCCGATTTAGAAGATATTGAAATTATGCTTTTTGATATTCCAGATGCAGGAACTCGTTTTTATACCTATTTATGGTCAATGTCCTATTGGATTGAAGCAGCATCAAAATTTAATAAAAAAGTATTTATACTTGATAGACCCAATCCACTTGGCGGAAATTTATCAAATTGTGAAGGCCCCATGTTGGATGATAAAATATCGAGCTTTATTGGCAGATTTAATATTCCTATAAAACATCAATGTACTATTGGAGAGTTGGCCCAATATTTTAATGCAATTCAAAATTGGAATGCTGATTTAACAATTATTAAATGTTATTTGGAAAATGGAGATGAATGGAAAAGAGAAAGCATGTTTTTTAATTGGAACTTACCATGGGTGAATCCCTCTCCTGCTTTACAAAATATGGAAGCCGCCATCTTATATCCAGGATTGTGTTTTTTTGAAGCTACGAATGTGTCAGTTGGTCGTGGCACCGCTTATTCCTTTGAATGGATCGGTGCTAAATGGTTTAATATTGATGCGATTAAAATGGTATGTCAAAATATATTAAACGAAGACATAAAAATTGAAATAATAACATTACCCATTTTAAATAATGTGCAAATAATAGAAACAAAAGGTATTCGAATTAAAGTCATCGATCCGTATCATTTTAATGCTGTATTAAATGGTTTATTATTGTTGAAACTAATTAAAGATATACATCCTAAAGATTTTAAATGGATGCCTTATCCGACCAATGCCAATCCAACAGGGGAAAATCATTTATCCTTATTACTTGGCATACCCAATGCCGAAACCATTTTTGATTTGCCATTACATCAATGGCTACAACAAATTACCAAATTACTTAAAGTAGATAATTGGAAACATGAAATACTTCCTTTTTTGATTTATTAAGCTTCCGGTGTTGGGTCAACTAAAGTATCTTTTGGTTTATCTGTTCTTTTAGTTCCTGCATATAATTCATATTCAAATAATCTGCAATCAATTTTTGCATTTAAAAATTCTATGCGTCTACTTGGCTTCAATCTTATTTTTTTTGCAAGCTCTAAATTGCCAGTAAAAATATACCCTGTCATTCCTTTGCATTTATTTTTCATATAATCACCAATACGCGCGTAAGTTGCTTCCAATTCTACTTCCTCTCCTAACCTTTCACCATACTCTGGATTGATCATTAAAATTGCACCTTCTTCCGGTTCAGGCATTTCTGTTGCTTCAAAATCACAAACTTGAAAATCAATTAAATCTTCCACTCCCGCAACAGATGCATTAATTTTTGCCACCTTAATCGCGTCTTTACTAATATCTGAAGCGATAATTACCATGTTGGGTAAATGTCTTACCTGCTCCTCAATAATTGTTCGTTCTTTTTCATAAACCAATTTATCATAACCCAACAAATGCATAAAAGCATAATTATTTCTAAATAATCCCGGAGCTCGTTTAGTTGCAATCAAAGCAGCTTCAATGGCTAAAGTTCCAGAACCACACATTGGATTTACAAATGCACCGAATTTATTCCATTTTGTAGAAAGAATAGTTGCAGAAGCTAATGCTTCTAACATAGGTGCTTTCCCTGGAAGCTTTCTGTACCCATGTCTTGCTAATGAATCACCTGATGTATCTAAGAATATTTCGGCTTCTTCATTTTTCCAAAACAAATAAACCACCGCCCCTGAAAGTTCAGACCCTGTAGAAGGGCGCTTTCCTGACACTTCACGCATTCGGTCTACAATAGCATCTTTAACTCTCAAATTTGCAAATAAATTGGTAGAAATAGTATCATTAAAAACATTACTTATCACCGAAAAATAACCATCAGGCTTGATCATTTTTTCCCAATGTATTGTAACCAAATTTCTATGCAACTCATCAGGATCATTGCAAATAAAAGTCTTCAGCGAATACATTACTTGACTCGCACATCTTAAATTTAAATTTAAACGAATACAATCATTAATAGTGCCAGTAAGTTCAACACCAGTTTGAAATACACGGTCTACATCAAACCCCAAACCAATTACTTCAGATCTTAAAGCTGGTGCTAACCATTTATTACAGGTTATAATAATTTTTTGAGGGGTTGTAAATACTGACATATTTCAAAATTAGTTCAAAAATGACGAAAGGCATTAAAACAAAAATCCTCAACTATCTGTAAAGAAATGTTGAGGATTTTAAGATTACTGTGTGGGAGCACACGGGCTCGAACCGCGGACCCTCTCGGTGTAAACGAGATGCTCTGAACCAACTGAGCTATGCTCCCTTTTTCCCTTTTGAGGAGTGCAAAAATAAGGGGGAATTTGTAAACTCCCAAAAAAAAGTTGAATTAATTTAATTGAACTGCTGGAAGTCTAGTAGATTGGCTATGATAAACGAATAATTCTACTATTTCGTAGGTCCAATACTTACTTAGGGGCGACTTATCAAGTAATTCTTTAACCTCTTTCTTAGTATTGGCATTTATTGTGATCCATGAATTTTGGGTTTCCATACTCACTGCATAGCTATCAATTACCCCTTTATTCAATAAGAAATTGATATAAGTACGATGAGGAGGCACCAAAGTCATGAATTCTTCATCCATGTCAAAAGATATTATTGCTTGATACTTTTTCATATTTACTAAGTTACGCTATGCTTTACAATTTAAAAAACCAATTGTATACAATTTTCGGGTATGGTAAATCCTTTACTTATTTCTTTATTTAATCCAAGGTCAAATACCCTATTCGCCCTCCTGACCCCGCAAAATAGGCGCCTTTTCTACCTGGTTGATGTTGAACCACATGGAAGCTTTGATTCGAAATTAAATTCCAGTTTTGTCCTCCGTTTTTTGAAATATCTACCCCAGAAGTTCCGCAGGCTATAACTATATTGTTATCCACAAATTCAACGCAAGATCTATATCCATTGGGATTTTGGTACTTATTCGCAAGTTGCCACTCCACTTGATTATTTTTATTTTTCTTTTTTATTAAACATAAAAAGTTATTTTTTTTAAGGGTATCGTTCACAAAATCCCCTCCTACAATAATAATTTTATTTTCATCGGGTGATATGGCTATACTATTAGCACCTGTTGATTTAGCCCCTTGTAAAATTGGTATATTGGTTGGACTTCCATTTATCCAAAGCCTACTTGACATGCCTCCACTAACCATAAAAAGTGCCTCTTTAGTGTGTTTCATATTGGTAGAACTAGATGCAAAAAACGCTTCTCCATCATTCACATTTTCTTTAAAATAATCGATTCCTACCTCCTGCCAAGTTTGTCCTTTATCCTTTGTATGTAAAAGAAAAATATTCTTGTCAATTGGATCACCTACAATCCAGCCATATAATGAATCCTTAAAATGAATAGCGTCAAGGAACATATTAGAATCTAAAATTTCAGTCACTAAATTCCAATTATTTCCACCATCAAAAGTTTTCAAAATGACCGCTGGTGAAGCTATAGCAACAATTATGGCTTCTTTTTCATTCCAGGCATGTATGGAACGAAAATCTCTTTGCTCATATCCTTTTACTTGCATCCACTCAAAAGTAGCCCCTCCATTCATAGATTTTGCCACACTACCCTTACTGCCACTTACCCAAATTATATGCTCAGAAGGCACCGATAAACCCCGAATACTAACTCCTTTTTTTTCTGTCAAAATTTTAATAGAATTTTGCGCTAACAATTGATTAGCTAGTAGTAATAAAAAAACAATTTTATAAATACGCATAGTTTATCCATTTTTACTTTTTAAAGATACGATATGATACCTTATTGGATGAGTAGAACACAATTAATGTTAGGGGATGAAAAAATGGAGCAATTAATGCATAAAAATGTGCTTATAATTGGACTTGGTGGTGTTGGCGCAATTTGCGCTGAAATGATTGTTCGTGCTGGCGTTGGCAAAATTACTATTGTTGATAATGACAAAGTAGACGCAAGCAATATTAATAGACAAATACAAGCTTTACATTCAACAGTTGCGCTTCCTAAGGCAAAAGTATTATCAGCTCGTCTTTTGGACATTAATCCTGAATTGGATTTAACCGTTCATGAAATGTATATTAAGGAAGAAATTACTACGAATTTATTAGCATCCGAACCCTGGGATTATGTTGTGGATTGCATTGATACCCTTTCCTGTAAAGTATTTTTAATAAAGAAATGTTTGGATATGAAGTTGCCGATTGTAAGTTCCATGGGCGCTGGTGGCAAAGTGGATCCATCTCAAATTGCTGTAACCGATATTTCAAAAACCTATGTATGTAATTTGGCAAGGTATGTTCGCAAAAGATTGCAAAGTTTAGGAGTGAAAAAAGGCTTGAAAGTTGTTTTTAGTCCCGAAAAAGCAGATCAGGACAAAATCATTGTTACTGAAAAAGCCTTCCCCAAAAAATCGATAATTGGTACTTTAAGTTACATGCCTGCGATGTTTGGATGTACGGTTGCAAGTGTGGTAATTAGAGATTTAATGGCAACTGATTGATTTATACCTTATTTTTCTTTGAATTAAGCGTATTTTATCCTTATTTTGCAGCTCCAATTGGAAGCTCCTGGTTCGGTAGCTCAGCTGGATAGAGCGTCATCCTTCTAAGATGAGGGTCATTGGTTCGAATCCAATCCGAATCACTATTAAGAGTTCACTTTTGCACGAAACCTTACAATTCATTGAGTTGTAAGGTTTTTGCTTTTCAGTAACTATCACTTTCAATCAGTATTTGTTTCAAACTGGAACACTTTTTTGACACCAAGAACGGGAATTTCACACCCTTAATCAAAAAAGAAAAAAATGAGACAAAAATTTTGTTCAATGACCGTGTACATTAACACTCAAAAGAAAAGTAAGATTTCAATGAAGTACCCAATGTACTTAAAGTTAGTAAATGATGGTAAAAAAGTAGAAACAAGGCTACCAGTTAGATTTGATGTTGCACAAAACGAATTACATCAATGGAATAAAGCCATTATGCAATTCAAACAAAAAGATGAAAGAAATACCGACTTAAAGGAGTTACAAGTACGATTTGAGAAGTATATGCGAACTAATAATGATTTAATTAAGCATTCCTTGAAAGAACTAATGGCAATTTTACTTGACAAGGCTACCTTATATAAGAATTGGACTGTAGCAACTTATTGTGATTATTACATTGAAAACCGTGTTAATAGAAACATTAAACTAAGTAAAGGAACTAAAATTAACTATTTAAAAGCTACTAAACACCTTAAAAACTTCTTATCTCACAGCAACTTAGTGCAAATGCCGTTAGAGGCGTTTAAACATAAGGAAGCAGTAGATTTTGATATGTATATGGGCTCGGTGGCAAAAAATGCCCCAAGTTCAACCAGCACTAATATAATAAGGCTAAAAACAATATTTTCGGAAGCAATCAATGAAGAATTAATTACCAAAAACCCATTTCAGAAACTTAAACTAACATATAGGGGAATGTCAAAAACACCTTGTTTAACAATCAACCAAGTGAAGTTGCTAATTGGCAATGAAGTGATTAATGCTGACAATAGATTAAAATTTTACGCAGATATGTTCCTATTTGGTTGTTTTACTGGGCTTTCAGTTAATGATATCATTTCTCTCTCCTATGACGAAATTTCACCCATATTCAATGAACAATTGAAATTAGACACTATTAGGAATAAAACGCACCACAAAAGAATATTAATAGTTCAAATAATGACCGAAGCAGCAGCTCATATATTACAAAAGTATTCGTGTAAAAAAACTGTTATTAATTCAAGAGTGTTTCCACCATTTAGTGCAGATGATTTTAGAGAAAAATTGAAGCTAATTGCTGCAATAGTCGGACTAAACATAAACCTCATAACTAAAATCAGTAGAACCACTTGCAATCAATTAATAATCAATGTTGGTGGGTTTGACCAAATATACAAGCGTGCTTTTATGGGATGGTCAAATTTATCAGATATCCAAAATGTTTATACTACAATGGATGACCAAATCCTTTTAAACAACACCTTGAGATATAATGATTATTTAAATACTAACTTAGGTGAAGACTTCATCTCTAAAATTTAACCAATGGAAATAAATAACATAATTACAATTTTAAAAAAAAATGAATAACAAACCCAATGAAGGTGTTATTCTTAGTGATTTAGTAGAGAAATCAATTTCAATGATATTATCTGATAGTTTTGACGAAGCCTTAAATTCAGTCGCTTTGGTTAATAATAAAGAGGATAAAATAAATGTTTATGTAAAATTTGCTATGCAATATGGGGTTGCCTTAACAAGTATTGGAATATATAATACACCTATTGTCTTGAAACACTTGAATGATAGGTATACGAGCATAGAAAATAAAGTGGTGAAAAATCTACTAAAAGGGGTTTTAGAATGGATTATCCCAAACAAAGAGTTAAGAAGCATTATTAATACCATAAAAAATAAAGACGGATTTACATTTGATGAAGAAAGTACTTACGAAAGGTTGTTTACTTACATAGGTGTGAAAATACAAATCGTTATCATAGAAAGCTTAAGATTAAACTTTCCATTATCTATTGAGCAATCTGAATTGAACTTAGTTATTAAAGAAATGGTTAATGTAAATCGGAGAACAAAGAAAAGAAATGAACTTGATGATTTCCTTGACATAATGAAAAGCATAATTGAACCAGAATTAGAAAAAATAAACGACGCCCCTAAATCTTTGATAACATTTTACCAAAATATGAATTCAAGAGAAATTGACGACCTATTAATCCCAATTTATAAAGATTGCCTAATAGAAATATCTCCTAAAACGGTTTTAAGAAATACAAAACAAATCAAACAAGAGAAAGAAAAATTAAGATTAGCATACCCTTTATTTGCTTTAGTATTGAAAGAAAAAAGCTGGGATAGCAAACAGTATATGTATGGCAATAAAAAAGGGAAGCCCGATTATAGACAACAAGACCAAGATTTAAGAAAGTTTATATATAAAATTTAATGTGCAAAAACGAAAGCACAACAAAATGGAACACTAATTCTATCAATTTAAATTGAAAAAGGCAACTCTAAAATGGGCTGCCTTTTTTGTTTCATTCTGGGACAAAATGAAGCAATTTGAGCTTGTAGCTTTGAAGTCAAATCAATTTAAAAATGGAAAATTTATCTGAAATCAAGAAGTTACTTGAAACTTTACTCAAGAGGCTTGAAGCACAAAATCCTTGCCCTGAAATCCGCCGTGATTGGATTCCAAAGCAAGAATTGCAATCGTTTTTGGGGTTTGCAAATACCCAAATGGCTACACACGAAAAGAAGTACAACTGGATTTACACCACAATTGGTAAACAAAAGTTTTACTCTACAAAATCAGTATCTAATATTTTAAACCAAAACATTAGTGCATAAAATGGCGTGGAAATTTTACAGTATGACCCCTTTATTTGACAAGGGGTCTATGATTATTGATATTAGGGGTGAATTAGCACAAGAAGCCAAAAGGCGTTTGAACTTTGTTGAAGACGAAACTGGTTTAATTAGCAGTGTTACTGACCTAAAATTAAAAAAGCAAAAAAGGAATAGAAAGATATTGCAGTTTAAGCAGACTTATCAGCGGTTAGCAGAAATAAAAAAAGTAAGTATAATTCTCGTGGCTGTTTCCATAGAGAAGTATACCACAGCAAAACAATATATGGACATACTAAAAGACCAACTAAAATCAAATGGTCTTGAGCTTTATGGCTATTATTACCAA